>JBBDMQ010000387.1:0-11058 GCA_040878245.1 Microthrixaceae bacterium | reverse complement strand
CCGCCAAAGATTCATGGGGTGAACCTGAAACAAAACTGCTCCCACGGCAAACTCAAATCGGCAGCGGGGGAATCTCACAGGTTTGCGGCGAGTTTGCATTTGAGTTGGTTTCGTCAGGGCAAGTTGTATTGAACCAGATCACTCCAGTCAGAATGGCGCCGGACAGGTTGGACCCGCCTAGGTTGGCGTTTCTCAGGTTGGCGTCTGTCAAGTCAACGTTGATCAAGAATGTTCTCTCCACTATCGCGAACTCTAGATCGGCGCCGGTCATGTTGGCCCCGGTCAGAGTGGCATCGGACAGGTCGGCATTGAACAGTATGGTGCCGTTCAGGTTGGCGCCGGTTAGGTCAAGGCCGACTAAGTCGGCTTGGGTCAAGTCACAGCCTGATAGGTCGACACCGGGTCCTCTCGCCGTGCAGTCAACCGGCGCCACCGTCGTGGTGGTAGGCGCCACCGTCGTGGTGGTAGAGGTCGGCACAGTAGTAGTCGGGACCGGGGAGCTCGAGGTTGTTTCGCAAGAAGGAAGAACAGTGTTCTCACCACGGCCAACATTTATCGCAGCCACGCACACTTGCACCACGCCAGCCGGAGCAGGCAGTGTTTCATCAAATCCGAAGTTGTTGCCCCTGCGATATCTGGCGCCAACATCGGTTCTTGTTTTGTTGGCGTCGAAAAAGCCCGGAACCCATTCACCGTTGACAAGAAACGCAACTTGAATCGAGGCCAATGTGTCCCAATCAGAAGCCCAACCCTGGACTCGCACAGTTCCGTTTCCACCAGAAACAACGTCTACATAACCCGACGGGCTATGCGAAGTTCCCGGGTTGGGCGCAAGTCGACAAGAAGCTGCTAGCAACACCACGCAGAGCGCCGCAACAAGTATCGAAAATTTCTTTGACATGATTTTTCCTCGTAAACAGATGGAAAGTAATACGTACTCACCGGTGTGAGTCAGGCCACTTACAGATGGCCGATACAGGTTTGCGGAGTACTGGCTTTTGAGTTTGTGCCGTCCGGGCAGACCGTGTTGTTCCATGCCACATTGGTCAGGATTGCGTTAGTTAGATTGGCGCCAGTCAGATTGGCGCCGGTCGGGGCGAATCCACGTAGGTTGGCGTCAGTCAGATTGGCCCGAGTGAGATCAACGTTACCAACTGCGTAGTCCAGATTGGCTCCAGTCAGGTTGGCTTCGGTGAAGTTTGCGTAATTTAAGTCGGCCTCTATCAGGCTCGCCTTTGTCAGGTCCGCGCTCGTCAGATTAGAAAAGTAGAAAGAGGTATTGTTCAATTGCGTGCCAATAAATTTTGCGCCAGACAGATTTTTACTGCTGAGAGATGCACCGTTGAGATTGCAGCCGCTCAGATCCACTCCCTGCGCAGGCGGAACTGCGCAATCTACGGGAGCATCAGGGAAGGTCGAAGTAGGTAACTCGTAGTTTGTGATGCCCGACTGAGCCATGTAGTCCTCTTGGGTGCCACTGCCAACAGTACGAACCCACAGAATTCGAGACACCGGGGCATCTCTATTGGTTGAAGCGGGGCTCCAGGCTGCTACTGAATCTGCATTCGTCCATTCAACGCAAGCCTTCGGATCATCCCACTGACCGATGCTGGCAGTGGACTCTCTGAGATCAACAAATTGTGGAGCATTGATGATGTCTTCAGGCGGGTTTGAGGTAGGGCACTCTCGAATTGTTACCAATTTGCTGGGACTCAACCAGACTCTGTTGTTACCAAAGTTAACGTCGTTCGCCGGATATCGCTTGTAATCGTAGGCACTAGAGAGTCCTGATCCGGCTGTATTGAGTCGCTCTGCGATGGATGCGCCGGGCACCGTCTTGAGACCAGCGTTGAGACCGCTGACCTGATCTGCCGAACTCGGATAATCCCACCCGGTCACCGTGGATCCATAGGAATCAACTTGAGGGGTGACAGAGGCGTCGAAAACGACCCCGCCGTTTACTTGTGCTTGCAGCTTTGGAAACACCGTCGGGTCATATTCTGGGCTGTTTGTAAAGAGCGCACCGTACCTGTCGGTAGGCGACCGCCCCCATTGTTTGGGCGAACTCAGCCACATAAATGCGCCCGCAGTTATCGAATTCGGAGTGGTAATAATCACCCCGCTTGGGATGAGCGGTGGTAGCGCAGCAAACTCCACAGGCTGCTGTGTTTTCCAACTCGTCACGATCTGATCGGAGAGTGCTTGCTGAACCCCATCGCCGTTATCTTTCAGCGAGTGATACTCAGCATTCATCCAGACCGCAAGAGCCTCTTGTTGAGCAATATCGGTGTACAAATCGCGTAACGAAAGCGAATCTTTTTGTGTGAGGTAACCCTTCTGCATCAGCACCTTGCCGCGAGCCGACAGAATCGAAAGTTCACCGCTTGCCGGAACGATGTATTCGTGTAGGTGGTCAATGGCATTCGCATTCGAATTGAAGTTTGCTGAGTACTCGTCAAGGAAGTCTTGTTTTGCAGCTTTCAGATTGATCTCCGCTGCCTGCATGGCGGCTGTATCTCCGGCGAGTCGAGCCCGTGAGTAAATTTGGCCTTCAGCAGCAAGCGGAACAATGAACTCGTTATGCAAATTCCGCACCGAAGCGAAATCGTTCGCAAGCTGCGTCGAGACCCCCGAGTAATAGGTCTGATCCAACCTTGAGCTCAAGCTGTTCACGCTTTGTTGCAGCGCCTCAACCTGAACTGAAATTCCATTGACTTCTGCCTTCAACTCATCCAGTTTCGCCAAGCTCGGGTCGGGTGCTTCAGGAAATAATGCTCCCATCGCAGAATCAAATGCGTAGAACCCAGCTCCCTGAACGCCGCCGATCGCAATATTTTCAGCTAAGAACTTCACGATGTTCAGGCCAAGCCCACCAGCGGCCTCACGACTCACCTGATCGGTAGTTTCGCTGACCTGCTCAGACGAGCTTCGAGACTGCAACGTCAACCCAATCGCACCCAACAGAAGCGCCACCACGGTGATTCCTGCAACCCATTTGTACCGGCTGGAGCGGCCCGGTGATTCCTCAGCATCAACTGCACCCTCAGCAGTTTCGGGATCAGCAGTTTCGGGATCAGCAGTTTCGGGGGCAGCAGTTTCGGGATCAGTAGTTTCGGGAGCCTGTCCATCGAGTTCCACTTTTGAGTCCTTGCCCTAGAAGCTTTGGTCTGCCGCAAGCAACCCCAAGGGCTACTGCACCGAGTCGGAACTCTAGGATGCGCGGCATTAGAATTATTTTTTAATTTTCAGGGCCCGGCAACTACAGCCCAGCCCAGCAGTCAGCGGCCCAGAAGTCAGCGGCCCAGAAGTCAGCGATCGGCCGAGAATGCAGACTGAATCAGAAACTTCTCGGCAGCATCTGCAGGCACTGGCCTGGCAAACAGATAACCCTGTCCAATGGCGCAACCCAGCCCACGAAGGCAATCAAGTTGAACCTGAGTTTCTATTCCTTCTGCAACTACCGATAATCCGAGAGCCTTTGCAAGTTGCACAATGGCAGCCACAATCGCAGTGGCCTGCTCATCGACTCCCAAACCGACCACAAACTCACGATCGATCTTGAGCGCATCAACAGCAAACTGCTTGAGGTAAAGCAGCGATGAATAGCCAGTGCCAAAGTCGTCGACTGCCAATCGAATACCGGTATTTCGCAGACCTTCTAACGTGAGAGCTACCCGACCCGTCTGATCCATCATGATCGTTTCGGTGATCTCCAAATGAAGGTTCTGCGGAGCAATAGCTGAATCCCGCACAACCTCCTCGACAATCGACACAAGATCAGGGTCAGAGAAGGACCAAGCCGAGAGATTGACTGCCATACTCAACGTGTGATGAGCGGGGGCCAATGCCTGCCAGCGTGAGAGTTGAAGCGTGGCTTCTCGCAGCACAAACTGATCGATCTGTCCGATGTGACCGATTTTTTCGATCAGCGGAACAAACTCTTCGGCACCGAGCAAGCCACGCGTCGGATGGTTCCAGCGAATCAAAGCTTCAAAGCCGTCAACTTGAGCGCTTCCTAACAACATGATCGGCTGATAAAAAACCTGCAATTGGTCGCCATCGCGTAAGGCGACAAGTAGGTCCTCCTCCAACTCGGCTGCATGCAAAATCTCATCACGCATTTCGGCATCAAAATGAACAACTCTTGCCCGGCCGTGTTGCTTGGCTCGGTACATTGCTAAGTCGGCATCGGTAAGCAGATCGTCGGCTGAGACCACTGCGGTAGCAACCGAAACTCCGACGCTCACCGAGAGCGATACTTCACGGGTGCCTGCGGTTGCGGGCTGCGCCATGACTTCAGTAATGCGGTTGGCTAGTTCCTCGGCTTCCTTAATTGAAATATCTCGGGCAACAACCACAAACTCGTCGCCACCAAGTCTGGCTGCAACATCAGTGGCCCGAACCGTGGAACGGAGCCGATCAGCAAGCTCAATGAGCACTTGATCACCCACGGCGTGACCCAGAACGTCATTAATGTTCTTGAATCTATCCACGTCAATAAAAAGAACTGCTACCGCAGACTCTGGTGAGGCCTTGACAAGTGCTTTCTCGAGTAGCTGCAGAATCGAAGTTCGGTTAGCTAAACCTGTGAGTGGATCGTGAGTAGATAGATAGGTAGCGCTGTCTAATGAGGACCGAAGTTGATGCACAATATTTGCATCATTCACAGCAAGCGATACCTGCTGAGCAAAACTCAAAAGCACCTCCTGCTCGGCCGCAGTAAATCTTCGCTCGGTGTCAGTTACCGCAACCGAAATGACTCCTACTGGTTCATCGCCTCGATGCACGGGCGCAGCCATTGCTCCATGCGATGTGAATTTGCCACCTCGATCAATACGCTCAGGCTCGGATTGGTAGTCATTGGTGACGACAATCCGATTTTCAAGAAACGCACGCCCGCTAAAGCCCGCACGCACGGGTGTTGCGGCAAACAACATGCGCTGCTGTTGAGTTACCCCAGACATGGAGGTCATCGAGGTCATTGAGTAACCGTCCACTTGGTCCTGTGTGATGTGTAGCCCAACAATATCGGCGTTCAAAAGCTCTGCGGCGCCTTGGGTTACGGCATCAAGCACCAATTGAAGTGGAGCGCGATGCGAGATTGATTGCTGAATTCTGAACAGTCGTTCGGCAAGTTCCTGCCGCTCAGACAACTGCCCGAGCAACTCACTGTTTGCCATCGCAAGGGCTAGCGCTCGGCCCATTGAGCGAAGAAGAGTTGCCTCCTCGCGGCTGTAGGCAGAGGAACTTCTGATCACGACCAGATGACAGTCTGTGTCTGCGTCAACTGCTGTGCTCATCACATAACCAAACCCCAAACCGGATACTTCCATGGTTGCGGGTTGAGTATCTAAGATCTTCAGAATCAGTTCCGTCGGAATCTCGTTCGCTGGAAATCCCAAGCTGTAGGCAACTTCAGAACCAATCACAAGAGCGGCAATTTCTGCATCTAATGATTCGGCAACGCGATCTACTGCTACACGCAGGAGTGAAGAACGCTCTACGGCGCCAAATACTTCAAGAAACTCTGCGAGTTGCTGAGTGGACCAGGCTGAACTACTCACGGATTAACCGAATGCCAGTACTACAAGAGTCTGATTGTGAAACCCAGTGACACCTTCAGTGCGAGCGATTTCACCGTAGCTATAAAACCCTGCGACTGGGGCCGTTCCGCAGTGGGATCCGATGCGATTTATTTCGTCAGTGATCCCGTCATTTCCAAGCACCCCTTTGCGAGCGATGCAGTCAAAAACTAGGACACCCTTCGGTGTTTGCTCCCCAAGCGCACTCAGAGCACTCTCGCACGCGGCATCAGTTGCAGACAGAATAGAATCGGCATCTCCAGTCATTATCCACGCCTCGCCTCCCTGCGGAACCTCTGCAAAACAGTGGATGCTCCGAGCCTCAAAGTCGGCACGCGCCACAAAGCGAACCTCCTCTTTGCCGCGACGGGACACACCGATAGGCCGGGTTGCAGCAAACGCCGAAAACGCCACCGAATCAGAGCGCGCATCCTGTGGCGCATCTAAGCGATCAAGGTAGACATCTAAGGCGGGGCGCTCATCGAGCGAACGAACCACAACACCAGAAGACTCAGTGATAAACATCGGGACGCCAACTGGCTTCCAGCCGTGACGAACAGCAATACCAATGGGCCCATCCGAACTAATTGCTGCAGCAACTACATGTCCTGTCAATACCTCATCACCGAAGAACTGATGAGTTACCTGCATATGTCCGTCGTCGCCAGCGCAGCCACCGACGAGCGGAATCGCAACGCCGACCTGCTGATATGCGCCTCGAACAATCTCTTGTTGATCACCAGATAGCCCGTCCGACAGCAGAAACAACACTGTGTGCGCTTTTCGGTCAACCTCCTCGACACACCTCGCAACCTCAGACCCCGCAGCACGAAGTTCCTCTCCCTGGATCGCTGCCTTGGCCGTGCGAATCGAGAATCCATTGCCCGACAGACCTAGAACTACAACACTCGATTCGGTCGGTCCAGTTCTTGCGATTTCTCCTGCGGTCGTACAGCCAATAAGCGGCACTCCGGTCACAACTGAGGCAATTCCGGCCTGTAACTGCTGAAGATCATGCGAGGGGGAGGCGTACACCACCAGCAACTTGAGTGGATCCGTTCCCAGCGCAGCGGCGGCAGCCTCTTGGCCTGCCAGCCGGGAGTCTGTACTCGTGGACGACCCAACTAAAATAGTCCTTTGCTCAAGCTCATCAGATCCGTCAGAACCGTCAGATCCATCGTTTACAGAATTGTTGTTCATTTTGCACCCCCAACGGAATGCCCCAAGCTGGCGGCATTGCCATTTCTATTGTGACCTCAGGACCAGATTCTGGCCGTCCGGCTTCTTTCCAAACACTTGTATCGTCCGTTACTACCTAGGTCCTGAGAACAAGTTATCTGTTCTATGGTCCTGTCAGGTAGCAGTGTGCCCTAGCCTAAAACACATGATCACCGATGACCCCTCTGCAAGATTGAAGAACCTACGTGTCTGGAATATTGGCGTCGGGCTATTCATGGCAGTTCAGGCTGTAGCCATTTTGTTGCTCAGTAAAGATTTCTCCATCCCCGTGGTTGCAACAGTGCAAACAGGCCCGCCAGGTGCCGCCGGATCGCTGAGTCAGACCACCACTTTCTTTAACTTCAGCTTTCCTATTGCGATTGTCATGTTCCTGGTTTTGGCAGCAGCAGACCACCTACTTGTGAGTTCTCCAAAAATACGGCCTTGGTACGAGGCAAACCTTGGCAAGGGTATTAACTACGCCAGGTGGATTGAGTACTCCATCAGCGCATCATTGATGATTCTGCTGATATCGCTGCTGTTTGGCATCAATAATTTGTACGCTCTGATCGCAATCTTTGGAGTGAACGCCTCGATGATCTTGTTTGGCCTTCTTATGGAACAGGTCAACCAAGATCGCAGCAACGTCAACTGGTTGCCATTTATATTTGGTTGCCTTGCCGGAATCATTCCGTGGGCAATCCTTGTGATATCTGTTGTTGTCTCGAGCACCGAGTCAACAAGCGGCAACCAAATCCCGACTTTTGTCTATGTCATCTTCGTAACCGAGTTCCTGCTCTTCAACTGCTTCGCAATTAATCAGTGGTTGCAATATCGCAGTAAGGGGAAGTTCGCCGATTACCTCTACGGAGAGAAGGTGTACCTAGTGCTGAGCCTTGTAGCCAAAAGCGCGTTGGCCTGGCAGGTCTTTGGCGGCACACTCGCCTCTTAAATACCTTGTCGTTCCGGCAACTATTGACAATGCAGTAAGAACAGTCGCTCGCAGCATTGAGCTAGCCCGCCGCTACCTTGACGCAACAAGTCTCCATACCCTGGCCGAGCTCGACTCACGATCTGCATCCGACCTTACCCATGGCATGCGCACTGGCTCTTGGCTTGCTAGAGAATCCTCCCTACCCGGAGGTCCCACTAAAGCTCGCGTTCGGGTAGCTAACAAACTTCGCTACCCATTCACCGCAATCGATACCGCTTTAACAAACGGCTCCATTAATTACGAACACGCCCAAGTGCTCGTTCACGCTGCAAACCCAAGAATCATTAACGAGCTAGCCGAAGCCATCCACCCATTCATCCACACTGCATGAACAACCAACTTCGAACGCTGGAAACAAACTGTCACCGCATGTGCGTCATTACTTGATGCTGATGGCGGCCATTCGCCCGGCGATGGCCTCACCGATAATACGTTGCGCCTTTCGCGAGGCCTCGACAACATTTTGAATCTCGACGGCCAACTCACCGGTGAACATGCTCTCGGTGTGGAACAGGCCATTAATACACGCGCCGGCCAACTCTTTAACCGTTTCGCTAGCGACGCTCAACTCACTGATGAGCTCAGCATCCCATCCACCGCAACCCTCAAAGCTCTAGCCCTTGCAGAACTCCTGAGCGAAGCCCAAGTAACCAGCGCTACAACAACTCGCCAACCCACCACAACACTGTCCCTCATCATTCAAGCCAACGACCCAAAAACCGTCACTGATCACAACAACATACCCATCGGCGATACCCACCGAACCACCCTGCTCTGCGACCCGACCTTCCAACCCGTCATCATCAACACCCAAGGGCTCGTCACCAACCTCGGCCGAACACAACGTTTGGTGAGTCACACTCAGCGACAAGCCCTTAACCACAGAGACGGAGGCTGCGTCTGGCCTCGTTGCACGAGCCCACCTAGTTGGACCGACGCCCACCACATCCAACACTGGCAGCACGGTGGCTCCACCAACCTCAACAACCTTGTCTCACTCTGCCGCTATCACCACACCGTGACCCATCGTCCTAACTGGAGCATGCTGGTCACCCAAGACGGGCAGTTCACATGGCAATCTCCCGACGGTCACACAATCCACTCGCAACGTCACGGCCGACTCCAGATACCACCGAAACGGGCGAAACAGCCGAATCCACAGCCGACTGAGCAGCCAACTGAGCAGCCGACTAAGCAGCCAACTGAACAGCCGACTGAGCAGCCAAAAATGCAGTGCTGAAAATGCAGTGCTGAACTGTGCTCTTCGGACCGACTAGCCCTGCCCGAATTCGGGCCAACTAGCCCTGCCCGAGCCAATCTGGGTGTGAGTTCTGCAGTTAGCCAGTCTTCTGAATAACAGGAGCCCCGTTCAAAGCTACCCAGGTGGTACTTGCTCCGGCCTCAGTGGAGCCGCCAGGCATAGTTTCGCGGTTCCAGTTCTTTGCCTCGTAAGGTTCCTCTTGGAACTGCACACGGTCACCCTTGTTATAGATCACGTCCCCGCTCCACTCAGGAAGACCCAAGATAGGAACCAAGGGTTGCCCGCCTCCTGCAGCTCCACCCGAACCTGCCGGAAGCACTGTCACTGGTTGCCAAGGGCTTTCCCATGGCCGATCTGGGTTCGGAGTATCACCCCGGCTATACCACTTGGCCTCAAATGCCCGGCCCTTAAACAGCACCCTCTTGCCCTTCGCATAGCCCGCAGTTTTGGACCACTCTGGAAACGTCCCGGTTGGCAGATCAAGCTTTGGAGCTGGCAGATCAGTCTCTAGAACGGGGCCAAGCAAACGCCAAGGCGAATCCCATAGATGCTTGACAACCGCATCAGGCAAATCTCCGTCCGAGTACCACTTTGCCTCGTAAACATTTCCGTGCCACACAACTTTTTCTTCGCCGCGATATACACGGTCTACCTGCCAGATTGGGTAGGGGCTGGTCTCCGCATTGTCTACTAGTCGAGTTTGAGCCACCTCGCCCGGTGCTGCCTGTTGGTCTTGAAGGGAATCAGCAGATGAAGCGGGCAGATCGGAACGCCCAGGAAGCTGATTCAGGCGCTGCGTAAACCCAAGTGGCTTCTGTTCGACCCCACTACAGGTGTTACTGACTAATAGCACATCCATCTGCTTACCGCATGGGCTATCACGGTTTGACGACCACATTGACAGCCTGCCCATCCCTTTGACTTTGGCAAATGAAAGAAGATCATCGGCGTCATCAAGAGTAAAGATGTCTTCGGGGGTGTCGTTCTGACCGATCATTGGTGTCGCACCGATTTTTGCCCACAGTTGTTCAGGTCTTAGTGTTTTGCCGGTAGATCGGTAGGCCCCGTCGAGCTGCCGGTAAGTTGCCAGCAGCGCATCTCGATTCGCTGCTGCCATAGATATATCTGGGGTGCGACCGGCCCCATAATCCATGGTCATAACGTTGACTCCGCCTAGATCCAGACCAGTAGCCAGGGTCTCGTTCACTACGTTCAGTCCCTCGTCTGTCAGGCCAAATGGTGCAACCGGCAGGGTGAGCCAGACGACTAGATCACCACCCTTGGCTCGAGCGGAATCTTGTAACTGCTTCAGAGCCTGACCGCGCCGGGTTGTAGCTGCAGTGTTGCGAAGCGCCTCGCCCTCGATATCAATATCAACAGTGTTCAACTTGTAACGGTCAATGACTGCGCCATAGGCCTTTGCAGCTTCCGCGGAGGAGTCACATTGCAGTGCAAGCTCGGTATTGGATGCACCGCCGAACGACACAATGGCCGTTCCGCCAGCGGCAGTGAGTCGAGCAATGCGCCGGTCTAGGTCAAATGAGGTTGCGGCTCCATCTAAATCAACATATGTACCCCAAGTAGGAATACAGCCGCCCTCGCGCTCGCCAACTATAAAGCCCAACACAACATCCTTCGACCCACTAGCTACAGGGTCCTCAAAGGGAAAGGTCGGAACAAGCGTGGCATCCACATAAGGTGCGAACCATGCGCCAGAGATGCCCTTTGCCCCACGCTCAACCGCGGATTTGGCCACCGCAACACCACCCAGAACCACCGCAACAAGAATCAGCAAAGCAACCATCACACGAACGATCGACAGTCTGCGTCGCTTCGGTTTTGATGGTTTGGTGGACGATTCGGGAACGGCTATGTCAGGGCTAGGCATTACTGACTCCAAGTTTGATACTGCTCAGATGTTGCAGGAATTGATCATCAACATATCTGCAGACCACCCCGACTGACATAGGTCGAATGGCCCAGCTTGATAGGTATTTGTCATA
>JBBDMQ010000386.1:0-2014 GCA_040878245.1 Microthrixaceae bacterium | reverse complement strand
GGGGTGCGGCGTTAAAGGGGGGTGCGGCGTTAAACAGGCTTCACCTGTTCGGCGGCCCACCGATAGTCGGCTTTGCCTGAGGGGGACCGAACTATCTGTTCTCGCCGGATGATGGCTCGTGGGAGCTTGTACCTTGCGATGTGTTTCTCGGCAGAGCTACGAATTTGCTCATCCGATACTGATGAGCCTGGACGAACCTGCACAATGGCTACAACCTCGGAGCCGAACAGATCCGAAGGTCTTCCGCAGACCACAGCATCAAAGACCTCAGGATGCGACTTGACCGCAGTTTCGACCTCCTCGGCAAAGACCTTCTCGCCACCAGTAGTAATACATGCCGAGTCTCGCCCCAACAGTTCAATCATCCCATCTTGAGTCAGTCGCGCACGATCACCTGGGATGGCATAGCGAATGCCATCGATGACCGGAAATGTGGCCAGGGTTTTTGCCCGATCACCCAAGTAGCCCAGTGGCACTCGGCCAGATTGGGCGAGCCATCCAGCCTCTTGATCGCCGGGACTCATTGTTCGAGCGAGGTCTTCGCTGAGGACGACCGAGGTTGAAGCGGGCACAAACCCTAAGGAATCGCTAGTACCCGCCGATCGCCGTGCTACGCCCTGCCGGCCAGACTCTGTTGACCCTAAAACGTCGAGGATGCTCAGATCTGGCAAAAAATCTAAGAGTTCGGACTGCACCTGTTCGGAAAGTACAGCACCACCAGAGAGTAGGTATCTGAGAGTACCAAGTTCACGGGACTGTCCGGCCTCCTTCTCCGCTTTTAGTTGATCAAGCAGAGGTCGAGCCATCGGATCGCCAACTAGCAGGAGAGATGTGGCTCGTGAACGCTCAACTGTGGAAAGGATGTCCTCCGGGTCGAAGTGGTCCACCACGTTCTGGATAATTACTGCTCCACCGGCAATCCAGGTTGATAGAGCATTCCAGTGAGCGGCTCCATGCATCAGCGGGGGAGCAGGAACTGCTCGAACTCTGCCGGAAGCATTCTCTAGAAGTTCATCAATGCTCTGAAACTCATCGCCCGATCTGCTGCGCACCCCAAGAGCGGAGACCAGAAAATCAGCTTGCCGCCAGATCGCACCCTTTGGCATACCGGTTGTGCCGCCCGTGTAACACAGGTAGGGATCGTCTCCGGACCACCCGCCGATCAGAAAGTCTGGCAGGTTTGAAGTTGTACTCACCAAGGCATCTTCGTAATCAACAGCACCTGGCAGCAGCCCGTTCCCCGACCCGTCGGCCACTTGAATAATGAGTTCAAGCGGTGATCTGAGCTTTCTCAGTACCGAGTTCAGCACCGGGACGAATCGCTCGTGAATAATGATTCCCCGTGCGCCGGAATCATTCAGCAGGTAAGTCAGTTCCTCAGCAACATAGCGATAGTTGACGTTAAAGGGAACAGTTCCGGCTTTCCAGCAACCAAGCATTGATTCCAAGTACTCGTTGCCGTTCAGTAGGTACAACGCAACATGGGATCGATGAGATTCCCAAGGGTGAACGGAGAGACTTTGCAGTCTCCAGTCGCCTTGCTTCTGCGGGCCTAAGCCGGCATCGTGCACAACTCTTGCCAGTCTCCGGGTGCGATCTTGAACCTGCGCCCAGCTCAGGATTCGATCACGAAATAGTAAACAGTCAGCATCTGGCTGCCTGTCAGCTATTGCCTCACAGATACTCGCAACATCTAGCTCCACTGCCGCCAACAAATCTTCTCGGCCGACAGACCTACACGTTGAGAGCTACTGGAATTTCAGATACGGCTTGCAGCGGAAAATGACAGGCCACGAAATGGTCGCCTGCGACATGCTGCATCTGCGGCTCAACCTGCGAACAGATCTCTTGAGCCAATGGGCAACGAGTACGGAACCTGCAGCCGCTCGGCGGAGAAATCGGTGAGGGCAGGTCACCTTCTAGGTGATGTTCGGTATCTAACGAGGCTTCGGGGTCTGGTAACGGAATGGCTGCAAGTAATGCTCGTGTGTAGGGGTGAGCGGGTGACGCATAG
>JBBDMQ010000385.1:0-11071 GCA_040878245.1 Microthrixaceae bacterium | reverse complement strand
TCACTGCAGTTGGAAGCGGATCGGGCACTGGGAGCGGATCGGGCACTGGGAGCGGATCTTGCACAGCAGCAGAGTAGCGAGTCTGAGCGAGTTATCGAAGCTGACGTAAATCAGCGATGACTTGCGGAAGGGTAAGAAGCAGGTGATCGACATCGGCGGAGCGGGTGTCCCACCCAACAGAGATTCTGAGTGAATGTGCAGCGTCGACTCCCATGGCCAACAAAATAGGGCTGGGTTCAAGTGACTCGCTACTACAGGAGTTTCCCGAATGAACCGCAATTCCAGCTCTGTCAAGACCCAATAGCACCGGCTGCGGCTCGAGGCCCTCAATCTTTAGACACAGAATATGGGGGAGGCGCTCAACAGGATCCCCGAGAAGATCAACCCCCGGGTAGCTCTCGGCCCATGTTATGACCCGGTCGGTCTGTGAACGGCTGGTTGCTGCCTCTTGGTCGAGGGTTCGGATGCTTTCCTCTGCTGCGGCGGCAAAGCCCAAGATGGCGGGAAGATTCTCCATTCCTGCGCGCCGAGCTCGCTCTTGGTCTCCGCCAACGAGAAGAGGCTCAATGCGCAGGCCGCGCCGAATGATCAAAGCGCCCACTCCAGGCGGCCCCCCAAATTTATGTGCTGATACCGACATAAGGTCGGCTCCGCAGTCTTTGAAATTAACCGGAACATGTCCAACAGCTTGAGCGGCGTCGACATGGAGTAACTGCTGATGTTCTTGGCAGTGATCGACAACGGAATGTACTGGCTGCAAGGTTCCCACTTCATGATTACCCCACTGCATATGCAGTAACGCAGTTGCGGCTGTGCTTGCGCCGATCAGTTCATCAGGGTCGATCCTGCCGAACCGGTCGACCCCAATCTGCGAAAAACTGCTGCGTTGCGCCCAGTCGCGAACTGCTGAATGCTCAACTGCCGAGTACACAACATGTGGGTCTACTTCGGGGTGGCGAGCGCTGGCGCGTTGCAATGCCCCATAACTTGCAGCAGCTATTGACTCGGTTGCTCCTGAAGTAAACAGAACCTCATTTGGTCGAGCGCCGACCAACTCGGCGACCTGCTCACGGGCGTTTTCAAGCTCAACCCGAGACTGCATGCCTTCAAGGTGTAACCGGCCAGGGTCTGCACCGCTGCCCGACAGCCACTCAGTCATGGCTTGGATTGCACTCGGTCGAGTGGGTGAGGTTGAGGCGTGATCAAGGTAAGAGCGCATAAGTAGCAGGGGTGACTCAGCAGGAGTGGGTCTGAGAAGCTAGAGGTCGTTGTCGAATGCGGTAACGCAGTGGTCTTCGCTACCGGCTGCAGCAGAGGTCAAGTCCACCCGAGTCTCTCCATACAGGGTGCCCAACATGCCCTTCACCATGCCCCGATCTACTGCACAAATCACGGGGTGCTCAACTGCGGCATCGCCAAACGGGCAGTGTTCGGTCACGATTCGTAGGGAATTGCCCTCTTTCTCTGCATGCGCAGCAAATCCGTGGGCAGAGAGAGCGTCTGCCACTGAGTGCAAGGCAGCCCTAAACGAGCGGGTGCTCTGCTCACCCATTGCCTCGGCCATCTCTTCGCCGAACTCAATTCCAACTTCTTCGGCTAGAGCAGTAGCGCGTTCTGTGCCTAGCTCGCCTAGCGCGCGCCCAAGCAATTTCACCAACACGTCGTCTTGTCTTACCGACACGTTGAGGGTCATTTCTTCATCGCAGGCCCGATAACGTTTTGATGGTCTTCCGGCACCTCCTGAACCATGAGTCGGTCGCTCGGTCGAGATCTCCAGGTAGCCACCGGCGGCAAGTTTGTCGAGGTGGTGCCGTGCAACATTTGCATGCAGGTCAAACTGTTCGGCCACCTCTGATGCAGTCACACCTACCGGGGTGCTATGCGCAAACAGGTAAATCTCTCGGCGCGTTGGGTCGCCAAAAGCCGAGGTTATGGCAGTAACCACTGATGCAAACTCGGTAGGGCTCAGTTGGTCCACCTCGTTACTGTACTGTCGAAATGCCCCGATGTGCCGTTCGCAGCAACTGCCGACAGGAGTCAATACCTCGGTGGAGTTGCCCAAAGGGGGTGATGTTGGAAGGATCAGTGTCTGCGGCAAAGTAGTAGCCGTCAGATACTTCCCAAAGAGGACCCGAAACATGTCAGAAACCCAGTCAGAGGTAACCGAAGCCGACGTCATAGACGCGCTGCGACCTGTTCAGGATCCAGAACTACATAGGTCGATTGTTGATCTCAAGATGGTGCGCTCAGTTGAGTTGCAATTGCCGCAGGTAAACATCCTTGTTGCGCTCACGATCCCTGGTTGTCCACTGAAAGCAGAGATTCAGTCCAGAGTGTCCAATGCTGTGACGGCCTTACCTGGCGTTGACTCGGTCAACCTTGAATTCACTTCTATGACTGATGCGGAGCGTGAAGAACTTCGCACCAATCTGCACGGAGACCCAGCGTCAACTGCTGGCTCACAGCCCTCTCATGGGCATGCCGAGGGTCGAGCAATTCCGTTTGCTGATCCCAACTCAAAGACTCGTGTGCTGCTTATTGCCTCGGGTAAGGGTGGAGTTGGCAAATCTTCGGTGACCACCAACTTGGCTATTGCGTTGGCCCAGCGTGGCAAGCGTGTGTCGGTAGTTGACGCCGACGTATGGGGCTTTTCGATTCCTCGGATGCTGGGGGTAGATCGCCCGCCTGTGCTGATCGATCAAATGATCATTCCGCCCGAGGCCTACGGGGTGAACTGCATCTCGATGGGTTTCTTTGTCGAGGAGGATCAGCCAGTTATCTGGCGTGGTCCGATGTTGCATAAGGCACTTGAGCAGTTCCTCACTGACGTGTACTGGGATGAGCCCGACTACTTAGTGGTCGACCTTCCCCCAGGTACCGGCGATATTTCTATTTCGCTTGCGCAGTTCCTGCCACGGGCCGAACTGTATGTCGTAACCACTCCGCAGCCAGCGGCTCAAAAGGTTGCGCAACGTGCAGCTTTTATGGCAGAGAAAGTGCGACTTGATACCAAGGGCGTCATAGAAAACATGTCTTGGTTTACTGGCGATGACGGCACTCGTTATGAAATCTTTGGTTCCGGAGGCGGCCAAGCACTCGCAGAGCGCATTGATGTTCCGCTACTCGGCAAGATTCCTTTGGTACCCAAGTTGCGTGAGGGCGGAGATGACGGCAATCCGATTATGGCGGTAGATCCCGAGTCCGAAGCCGCTCAGGCCTTTGTCGCAATCGCAGAGCGCATTGACGTGGAACTTGCGCCTACTCGCCGTTATAACCCCGAACTCAAAATCCTGTAACAATCCAAGGCCGAGTGCAGGCAGTTAATCAGGCTGCCCTTCATCAAGCTTTGGTAAACAACATCTGCAATTCAATCGGCCCGTTATCTTGAACGGACAGAACAATCGGTGCAGTAGGTACTTCGACTCCATAATCGGCAAACGAGATGTTGAGAGAACCAATCACAATTATCGTTGAGCCAACCAGCTTTGTTTGTAGCGGCAGGGTTACTGGTTGGGTCTGCCCATGAATAGTGAGGTCTCCGATGGCGTTCACGGTGACCTCTTGACCGGAAGCTGCTTGTTCGCCAAGTTGAATTGGTTCGGTCAGGGTGAATGTGGCTGTTGGAAACTGATCGGTTTCTAGAGCTTCTTGGATCTTGTTATCCCGCCTCGAATCGTTAGATTTCAACGTGGTCATATCGATAGTGAAAGTTGCTTCCGTTACGGTTGTGCCTTCAATGGTCAACATGCCTTCAACATCTCCGGTGCGCCCGACAGCCTCGGTCTTGCCAATTTGCGCAAGTTCTTCGGTAATTCTGAATCCAGCAAAGCTGCCGGTGGCAGAATCAAAGGTGAACTCTCCGGAGTCGGCATCTACGGCCCATTTACCATCAATAGCAACAGGCGTTCCGTTGGGGTCTTGGCTGCTCTCAGCAGCGGAGTCGGTTACAGATTCGGTAGCGGCATCCAGACTGACAGCATCTGGGGCATCGTCTTTGAGGAACAAATACGCAGCAGCAGACCCCAGCAGGCCAATCAGAACAATGGCAATCAGTCCGTACTTCAATCCGGGCTTCATTCGGGCGCAAACTCCTTCATAGCGGTGAGTTCATACTATTCATAGCGGCGGGCTAGAACCGTCGCGCCCTACCGCGCCTAGAACCTCTGGGCGCCATAACGGTATGATCCCTACAGTTCCTCAGTTCGAGGAATCAGAACTATGCAGGAGAACAACCAGTGGACGTGCGAATCGGCGTGACCTACTCGCCCCGTGAGATTGAAATGCAACTCCCCGAGGATGTCGATCGCGCTGAACTCAAGAGCCGGGTCGAAGCTGTGCTTGGCTCAGAGGACAAAGTCTTGTGGCTCACCGACCGCAAAGGGCGAGAGGTCGCAGTACCTTCAGCGAAGATCACGTATGTAGAACTTGGTACTGCCGAGGAGCCTCGGGCCATGGGTTTCTCGAGCTGAGGTGAGCCCATCACGGGGCCTGCTCAGCCACAAGCTTCTTTTTGTCACTGGTAAAGGTGGTGTTGGAAAAACCTCGGTCGCTTCGGCATTGGGTTTTTTAGCGGCCCGTTCAGGGCTTCGCACGCTCGTCTGCGAAGTAGACGCAAAAGGTGACCTGTCAAAGTTTTTTGGCATTGGCCCGATCAAGTTTGATCCAACCGAAGTACGAGAAAACTTATTTGCCATGTCCATGGACACTGAGGCAAGTCTGAATGAGTACCTTCGGATCAACCTCAAGCTTCCGCTCCTGACCCGCATCGGCCCGCTCGCTCGCACCTTTGACTTTCTTGCCAATGCTGCGCCTGGTGTCAAAGAAATCCTGACGGTAGGCAAACTCACCTATGAGGTTCGCGAGCAGCATTACGACCTAGTGGTAGTGGACGCTGCTGCGACAGGGCATGTGGTCGGGCAACTCTCAAGTCCCGTTGCCATCAATGATCTTGTCAAGGTTGGGCTCGTCAGAAGTCAGACCGACTGGATGATAGAGATTTTGACCAATGCTGACACCACTGGTGTGGTGGTGGTGACTGCCCCTGAAGAGATGCCGGTCACCGAAACTCTTGAGCTGGTGTCTCGATTAGGGAATGAAACTGACGTCTCAGTGGCTGCTGTTGTAGTTAATCGGGTGTTGCCCGAACTCTTTGCCAGAGGCGACGAGGAACTCTTTGAACAATTACTAACTGCAGGTCCGCTTGATGCACTAACTCTTCGTGTGGGAGATGGACTTGGTGATGTTCTAGCTGGCGCCGAGCTTGCAGTGAATCTTCGACGTGGCCGAGTGCAACACCTCACCCGCCTCCGGGACTCACTGCCGAGTGATCTTCAAATGATGTACTTGCCGTACCTGTTCAACCGTTCGCATGGTGTTCGAGCCACAGCGCAGTTGGCCGATGCCCTGAGCGAAGAAATGGGCGTTGCATGAGCCGATCATCTGCCGCATCAAATCCGGGACTGACAACCTCGCTCGAACAACTTTGTGCCTCAAAGGAGATCATCATCTCTACAGGTTCGGGCGGCGTTGGTAAGACCACAATCGCAGCAGCTCTTGGAGCGAGTGCGGCAGCAAATCTGGGCATCAAGGTGCTGGTGCTCACCATTGACCCTGCTCGCCGTCTAGCGAGTGCGCTGGGGCTAGAACAGTTCGGGAATGTTGAGACCTTGGTTCCCACTGAGGCCTTTGTCGAGGCAGGTGCCACCCCGCAGGGCGAGTTGTGGGTAGCCATGCTCGACACGAAGCAGTCTTGGGATGACCTCATTCAGGCACATGCCCCTGATGTGGCAACTCGAGACGCAATTCTTGCGAATCCGCTCTATCGCAATATCACCGGCAAGTTCATCCAAAGCCATGACTATGTGGCCATGGAGCGTTTGTATCAGATTCACACCTCGGGCAAGTACGACCTGATCGTGGTTGATACTCCGCCAACTCGCAACGCCATTGATTTTTTAGATGCGCCTGAACGCATGGCCGACTTTTTCTCTTCAAAGTTGCTGCGATGGCTCATTGCGCCTTACCAATCTCGAATGGTTGGGTTTGCGTCAAAGCCGTTTTATCTGGTTGCTGATCGAATTTTGGGAACGCAGTTCCTCGCCGATATCGCCGAGTTCTTTATCTTGTTTCAGTCAATGTATGCAGGTTTTGTTGAGCGTGCTCAGGCGGTCACAGCGCTTCTTGGCAGCGCACAAACCTCGTTTTTGGTGGTTTCTACCCTTGAGTCTTCGCCAGCTCAAGAAGCGGAGTTCTTCCTGAAAGTTCTGAATGACCGTGACCTTCACGTTGGAGCACTCATCCTGAATAAGGTGCTGCCCGCCTACTTCTTGAGTCGTTCGGGTGCGCAGGCGGCTCGGGCACTGGGAGCCGAGCCTTCAGAGATCGCTGGGGAGCTTCATGCCAAGTTCGAAGAACTCAGTCAGGAACATCTGTCGAATATGTTGGGCGAAATTGGCGCAAGTTTCATGAACTATCAGGTAGTCGCCCGACGTGAGGCTGAACAACGTAAGGCACTCTCGGGTGCCTCAGACCTCACGGTGTCGATTCCCTACTTTGAGCAAGACATCTATTCCCTGTCATCGCTTCTTCGCCTTGGAGAGAAGATCTGGTCATGAGTAATAGCGACTTTGATAACTCCTCCACCCGATACCCGGAACCCACCTATGGGCATCCCGACTATGACGCCCCGGATGTTGTGGATGATCTTGAAGACAGAGACTTCACTGCTGAGCACATCGGGCTGATTGTTCCACCCGTAGAGCTTGAAGCTTCTCGGCACCTTCGCCGCCTAGTCGCCGGTTGGGGGATGCTGTCCGACCTGTCATTTTCTGACCTGTTGTTATATGTGCCACTCCCTGTTCAGTCGCCAGAGGAGGAGCATCGGTTTCTGGTGGTCAATCAGATGCGCCCCAATACCGGACAAACACTGTTTTTGGATGATGTAGTTGGCCGATCTATGAGCGCATCTCAGCGCCCGGCTGTTGCTGCAGCCGCAAGCACCGGTGAGATTGTTGACACCGTTGTTGACTCTCTCTGGCTTGGCGAACGAATTCGAGTCACTGCCATTCCTGTCAGATTCAACGATCAGGTTGTAGCAATTGTCGCTAGCGAATCTGCGCTCTCCACCGCTCGTGAGAAAGGCATCCTCGAGGAGGTCTACCTTCAGGTATTTGAGCGGCTAGCCCGCATGGTAGCCGGAGGAAAGTTTCCTTTTACAGAGGAAGAGGTTTTGGCAGCGGGCGGCCCCAGAGTGGGCGATGGTGTGATCTTGCTGGATGAACTCGGCAAGGTGGCATTCACCTCTCCCAACGCAATTTCGGCACTACGAAGACTCCGCATCTCTGGTCGTATCCAGGGATCTAGTCTGACCGAGCTTGGTGTTGAATCAGACACTATTTACCGGGCGTTTTTCACGGCCCGGCCTGCTGCAGAAGAGGTGGAACGCAACGAGGTGTGCGTGGAGATCTTGTGTATCCCGCTCATCGAGCACGGCGGGCAGGTACACGGCGGGCAGGTACACGGAGGGCGAGTAACTGGCGTGTTAGTTCTGCTGCGAGACATCTCTGAACTCAAAAGCCGAGACCGGCTACTGATCTCTAAAGACGCCACGATTAAAGAAATCCATCATCGTGTCAAAAACAACTTGCAAACAATCTCATCTCTGCTGCGCCTGCAGGGTCGCAGGCTCACCGAACCCTCTGCCAAGGCCGCCATCGAGGAATCAGTCCGCCGAATTCGCTCAATAGCGCTCGTGCACGAAACGCTGTCTCGAGAAGACGGAGACGAGGTGAACTTCTCAGAGGTCGTTCGGCCGCTGGTTCAGATGGTGGAAGAGGGTCTGACCTCGCCGGAGCAGCCACTTCAGTTTGTGATGGCTGGCGACTCAGGCAACCTGCCCTCTCCAACGGCTACCTCGCTAGCTGTAGTGCTTACAGAGTTGCTTCAAAACGTGGTGGACCACGCATACCCGCTCGGATCTTTGCAGGATCAAGAGATAGCACAGGTTCGCATTGAGATGGCTCACGGCGCAGGAGTTCTTCGACTCGACGTGATTGATGATGGGGTAGGCATGAGTGCTGGATCTGTTGCGGCTGGATCTGTTGAGGCTGGATCTGTTCGGCCTGCCAGCTTGGGGCTATCGATTGTGCGCGGTTTAGTCTCTGAACTCGAAGGTCGAATCACCTTTACTCCCGCAGATGCCATTGCAGCCGCAGGTGAAACAAGAACCGCTACAGGCCAGGCAAGAAGACAGGGCACACGGGTGTCTCTCACCATTCCAGTAGTACGAGCCCCAAACGCAACTTGGCCTCCCCAAGGGGAGGCCAAGTGAATTATTTATCGGTCTGCACAGGTCAGCAGAACTAGCAGGAATTAAGAAGCGAGTGCTGCACGACGCTGCTGCGCCACCCAAGCACGACGCAACTTGCGACGCTCTTCTTCAGAGGTACCGCCCCAAACGCCAGAATCTTGGTTAGTGGTCAACGCAAATTCCAAGCATTCAGTCTTGGCATGACAGGTATCGCATACAGCTTTGGCCGAAGCGATCTGGTCAAGCGCCGGTCCTGTTGTTCCGACTGGAAAGAAAAGATCCGGGTCGGTGTCACGGCAAGACGAATTGATTCGCCAGTCGGCGGTTGCGATATCTAAGCTTCTACTCGAGGTCAGAGCCACGATTCCTCCAAATACAGGGGGACGCGCTAGGAACCGCGCCCAAGTTCAATTATTTCATCACTACTCTTACGTCAATACTGGGGGACACAGAGGTCTAAGTTTCCTGCGTTGGCCTTCAGAATCATTGACTGAGGCTGTTCGCTAGGAACTTGTGAATCCGTGAACAAAGTAAAACTACCGGTACATCGGTCGCGAGTAAAGGAAAAGTTTCTAGAACATGTCCATTATGCAAAAACCATTGATCTGCGCTCATAGAGGAGCATCTGCTGACCACGCCGGAAACACCCTGGCTGCCTTCCACGGTGCAAGGGAGCAGGGGGCGGATTGGGTTGAGCTTGATACTCGAGTCACTGCTCAGGGGGAATTAGTAGTTCACCACGATGCGACTTACGCCGATGGTCGAGTGGTGTGGGGAACGGCAGCAGCAGATCGGCCCGAGCAGGTACCAACCCTTGAGCAGGCGCTCGCAGCCTGCGCAGGCATGGGGGTAAACATAGAAATCAAGAATTCTCCAGGAGATTTTGGAGGGCCAGAAGTGCCCGAAAATTTCATGTTTGAGGGCCTAAGAATTGGTGCTCTAGTAGCCAAAACTGTCGCAAACCGACCGCAGTTACTGAGCGATCAGCAGGACATCATGGTCTCTAGCTTTGATGAGCCTTCGCTGCAGCAGGTACGCGATTTGTTGCCGCGGCTAGCTACCGCATGGTTATTCGCAAATCTTGAGCATGATCCGTTGCAGCTTGATCGTGCGGCCGCAGCAGGAGATGTTGCAGTGAATCCTTGGGATCACCTGATTGATGAGACTCTGATGCAGCGCTGCACAGAACTCGGGCTGCAAGTCAACGTGTGGACAGTTGATGACCCTGATCGAATCCGGGCCCTTGCGGCACTTGGGGTGCACAGCATCATTACCAACCAACCAGCTCAGGCTCGAGCAGCCCTCTCTCAATAACGTTCAGCCTCAATAAGGTTCAGCCTCAATAACGTTCAGCGGGGAACTATTGGCAACACAATGCTGACAATGTTTGGGTGATGTGTGAACTCCAAGCTTTCGGCCTCACCTAGATAATCACCATCTACTTGGTACTGCAGCACTGCTTGGGGTGCATGAGTGATGGTTGCATGGTCAATGTCTTCCCAACGCCGGATGGTCTGATTGGTACGAACCCCTTTACGATTCGCCAGCGCACCCAAAATCACGGGCAAGAACCTGCGGACCGAGAGTTCTCCCACGCTAGTCACCGTCAGGCCCCGATCTAGAGTTGCAGTCGGGGCCACGGTAAAGGGACGATGCCCCAAGAAGGTGTAGGGGTCAGTGTTTTGGACAACTGCGAAATACCCAGACACAGCTGGGTTGCCAGAGTTGATAGAGCCGGTAGGTGGCGACACCTGCAGTAGGTACTGCGGACTCTTACGGTCGAACAGAAAGAACTCGCGCAATCCGCAGTAGAGGAACAGCGCGTGGCCAATTCGATGCTTCAACTTATTGTGGGTTTCAACCCGGCTCACCACGGCTGCATCAAATCCAACGCCGGTATGAAAAGTGAAGTACCTACCGTTGACTGCCCCAAGCCCAATGCGGTGCACCCAGCCGCTTGCTAGCGCATCCGAGGTCGCACGGGCGGCGCGTCGAAGGTCATCTGGCAATCCAAGAGTTCGAGCAAACACATTGGTCGATCCACCAGGCAGCACCGCTATAGCGCAGTCGGTGCCAGCGAGAGCGTTGATTACCTCATTCAGTGTTCCGTCTCCGCCAAGCACAGCAACACAGTCAGTGCCAGCTCTGACTGCCTCTGTTGCAAGCTCCGTTGCATGGTCCCTATGGCGCGTCACCTGAACCGATACTTCGTGTCTGGCCTGCAGGAGTTCCTGAACCGCCGAAATCCGTGTGGGACTCACGTTGGTGGCTGCGGGGTTAACGACCAAGGTGATGTGCATTCTCCCTAGTCTGTCTGATTTTCCCGCCGGGCTATGACTGACTGATTTGCCTGTCTGTTTTGTCTCACGAGCAGAGTCAAGGCACACTATGAGACATGAACGTGATTGTTTGTGTAAAGCAGATCCCCGACCCGGCTGATCCCGGAGCGTTGGATCCCCAGACCAATACCCTGAAGCGTGACGGAAAGCTCATTTTGGATGAGTCCGATAGCTACGGTGTCGAGATGGCACTGCAGTTGGTCGATACCGCTGGCGGTGGCGAAGTCACTTTGGTGTCCATGGCACCAAACAACGAGGTCTCTGGCCTGCGCACAGCGCTTGCCATGGGTGCCGCCAAGGCCGTTCTGGTAAGCGATGATGCCTTAGCGGGCTCCTGCGCTTTAGCCACTTCAAAAGTCCTTGCCAAGGCTATTGAACGCGCTGGTCAGGCAGACTTAATTCTGACTGCAACTGAATCATCTGA
>JBBDMQ010000384.1:0-2023 GCA_040878245.1 Microthrixaceae bacterium | reverse complement strand
TCAAGGGTTCTGGGTGCTCAAAGATGAGTTCTCGAGCAACAATTATGGGCGCGTCGGCGGCAGTGCTGACATGCAACTCCTCATGCTCGGGTCGTTCAGAGAGTATCTGCACCCACTGCAGGCTCGTTTCAGCAGGCTGGGTGATGAGGGCACTCGCTGGCAGCTCAATTTCTATGACTTCATAGCGCTCTCTCGAACACGGATTAAGTAACAGCACCCCGCTCTGCGTCATCAAGGAGGCAGCAGCAGTTATGGCTCGGCGAGTTATGCCTTCGGCAGTACGAGTGGCTTCGGAATAGCGGTGAAGCACAGCATCTACGACCTCGTCGTGGCTACAAGCACAGATCGAGTCGTGAGCGGCATTACGAATCACTTCGAGCCAGGCCAGTGCTAGCAGTGATTGATCGCTCATCGGGTCAGTTGCCCAGAGTGTGCTCAGCGGTTCCGCGAGTCGTTCCAAGCTTCGTTCAGCGACTGCTGCGGCAATCTTTACGTCAACTCGATTTGAGGTGACTCCCATCAATAAGTTTGCACGAGCGCCAGAACGTAATTCACCAGAATGGTTGAGCAACCCTTGCTTTGGCGCCCGCTCTAGATACTCGCTCAGCGAGCCAATCTTGACTACTAACTGTTCCTGATCTGGATGCTGCTGAGCACGAACGGCTTCAGCAGCCTGTAGCTCGGCCACCACCGCAGATAAGTGTGCGGGTGGTGCTTCATGATCCATTCCCGCCATCCACAAAACTTCCCTGCCCACGAGTTGTTCTTGAACTTCAAGAAACATCATGATGCGTTCGCGCAGTTCTGTTGCTGTGGACGGCATGCCTGCGCCGTTCCCATACCCTGCAGATAGATACTCGGCTCGCACACGACTTCCGTCGGGTGACTCCCAGTTGAAAGCTGGCTGATTGATGGAGAGCGGCACTCCGCGCCAGACAACTGCATGATCAAAGCCAAACAACTGAAGTATCTGAGGCATTGATGCAATGTGCCCAAACATGTCTGGCAAGTAGCCAACCTGCATGGCACCGCCAAACTCTTCGGCAGTCGCAATTCCAAGTTGAAGATTCCGAATCAATGTTTCGCCAGAAACTAAAAACTCATCCGGCAGCACGTACCAAGGGCCCATTGAGAGTCTGCCTGCGTTACTTAATTTGTAGATCAATTCGCGCTGTTCCGGGCGAACCGCAAGATAATCGTCGACGACTGCCATCTGACCATCAAGTTGAAAGTGAGCAAAGCTCGAATCGCTATCTAACCGCAGCAAGAGCTCGTCAAGCATCTCGACAAGACGGTCGCGAAAGGTGGGAAAGGGGTCATACCATTCGCGGTCCCAGTGGGTGTGAGGCAGAACGTGCACGGATCGAACCATCGCAGCATCGTAGGGTGAGTAGCTCCTAGGCGGAGTCTTCAAAGAGCTACTCACCTGAGCGCAATCTGAGTTGCTCAGCCATGCAACCAGCCTGAGCAACTAAACTGAGTAGGTGACAGGCCGAGCAACTCAAGGGCGCGCTATACCCACGCGTGTCCTAGAGAACAAGTTGCTAGCTCAGGGATACCAAGTCATCGTGGGGCTTGACGAAGTTGGTCGAGGTGCATGGGCCGGACCGCTTTGTGTAGGTGCGGCGGTGTTGGATCCTGAGCGGCGAGTGAATGGCGTACGGGACTCCAAGCAACTTTCGGAGCCTCGTCGTGAGCAGCTTTTTGACCGTATTGCAGACTGGTGTACTGCTTGGTCTATTGGGTTAGCGAGCCATCGGGAGTATGACGAACTTGGCATGTCTGCTGCTCAACGGCTTGCGGCGCGCCGGGCGCTTGATGGTCTGGGCGTGTTACCAGACATGGTACTTATGGATGGAAACTGGGATTTTGTGAGCGCTGAACCCACTCAAACTCTGCACACTCAAACTGTTCTGCCCACTCAAACTCTGCCCACTCAAACTGCTCTGCCCACTCAAACAATTGTATAGGGGGACACCACAGTGGTCTCCATCGCTGCGGCCTCGAGATTGGCCAAAGTGTC
>JBBDMQ010000383.1:0-11384 GCA_040878245.1 Microthrixaceae bacterium | reverse complement strand
ATGGTGACTGGCGATTGCCAGGTTGGACCAGGCAGCTTGATGGTCCAACGCTCCGCTCCAGTCTCTTGGTCAACGGCAAGCAGCTTGCCGCCGTTTGTTGCTGCGATGACTACGTCTTTATAGAGCGCAGGTGTGGTCCAGAACCCGGCTGTGGCAGCTACGCGATCCTCGTACTTCCATACCAAGGGGTTATCTGGATTTTTGGGGTCGAGCTTCATAAGTTGCCCGACCTCAGCAGCGCGGGCATTCCCTCGTTCGTACTCAACGGCTACGTACAAGAACCCATCGGAATCGATTGCAATGCTGGCGTCGGCATCATCGCCAACCCAAAAGCGAAAGGTCTGCTTGGGTTTGCCAGTGCCTGCCACCAGAGGCCCAAGATCCCAACCCGAGACCAGACCGCCCGAGTTGGCGTAGTACACGGTGTTGCCAGAAACAGAAACTGAACCCTCAATCGACATCTCTTTAGAACGGTTGCCAGCAAGATCGCTGATGACCTGCTGATCCCAGCTTGGCGTGTTGAATACCAGCTTGGGGTCAAGTGTGACTAGGCCGTCAGCCCCATAAGCACGGTTGAGTTTGACCATATGGAACTGGCTGTTCTCGCCTCCCTCCAGCAAGTAGTCATCAAGGATGAGACCTGATCCATCCCAATCGTCGTTCCACAGCGTGGGAGAAACTGCTGTGGCCGAGATTTTCCAAAGCTCTACTGCTTCTCCTGGCCGATCTATTGCAAGAGCTCGGTAGTACCCATCACGGCTCCCTGAATACACAATAGGAAAGCCATTCGGATCAACCGTGACCGTGCCTTTGATGATGTCGCCTGTCTTAAACGGCGGAAGAATATCTTCACCGGTGTTGCCATCCATAAAGTGCACAGCACCGTCGTATGCGCCGAACACAACCCAAAGGCGACCTTCTCGACTGAACACTGCGGGCTGACCTGTCCAGCCCATACCGCACCATGATTTGGTGACGCCCTTAGAGGATGAGCTTGAGCACATTCCGCCATTCTGTGGGTAGTACCAAGCAACCTTTGGGGCCTTCGGCACGGGGCCCCTGCCGTAATATGAACGCGTTGGGTTGCCTCGGAACGTTAGGAGTCCAGGTACTTCAGCCGACCACATATGCCCAGAGCTAGCAGGGTTGACCAACTGTCCTTTTTCCGGCGGCACGGGAACTTGAAGCGGGTCTTTAGTGTCGGCCTTTTTTGTTGTTGTTGAGGTGTTCGACTCGGCGGCAGGTTCGGAAGAGGAACTAGTTGCCGTGCTTGAGCCTGCAGTGGTTGCATTCTCTGTGGAGTCATTCCCAGAGAGCATGCTGGCAACGAGTGCCAAAATCAGGAACACAGCTACAACTCCACATGCCACAAATAGTCGACGCCTCTGAGCCACACGTTGTGAACTTGGCACTAATGAGCGATCCCGACGTACCTGATAGTTGCCAAAGTCATCTGGCCCGCTAGGTGACTCGGGCGCTGAGGGTTCAGTCATGGACAGATACTTTCATGTGCAGGAGCTTTCATTGACAGCTATCTTCGCCGATTTTGGCAGTCGAAGTGGTGCTTCACAGACTCGTTCGGGTTGGACAGAACGCCCGCTTGGTGGAACTTGCGCTACTGCCGAAGTTCACCCTCTGCTACTAGTCGATCCAAGGTGAGTTCTGGTTGCTCAGCAATCAGCCGATCAAGCCAATAGGTGGATTCAAACACTGCGAGCAGTGTGCCGTCGCTTCTCGACAGCACGTCTACGCCTTGCATGGCCCGAAGCGCTGGTGCTGACTCGGCATCGGTTCTGCGTGCAACCGTAAAGTTAGTCATCGAGAATTCGACGGGTGCACCGAACTCATTCTCTAATCGGTGCTTTGCAACCTCAAACTGCAGTGCACCTACTGCCGCAAGAACTGGTGCTTGATCGCCGTAGTCAGGGTCTCGCAAAACCTGAATCACGCCTTCCTCGTCGAGTTGCTTGATGCCGTTACGAAACTGCTTTGTTCGGCTCACGTCAGTAGTGCGCGCAATAGAAAAAAACTCGGGGGCAAAGCTTGGGATCTCTGGGAATGTCACCGCAGTTTCCGCCCAAAGAGTATCTCCGACTCGAACATCATTGGCATTGACAAGGCCAATCACATCGCCAGGGAAAGCTTCTTCAAGCGTCTCACGTTCTTGGCCAAAAACCGAGTGGGCATATTTTGTAGCAAATGGTTTTCGACTGCGATCCTGAATGACAACCATTCCTCGTTCAAACCTGCCGGAGCACACTCGCAAAAATGCGATCCTGTCGCGATGAGAGCGATCCATATTGGCTTGAACCTTGAACACAAACCCCGAGAATGGGTCGGTAAGTGGCCGGTTGTCTCCCGAGGTGTCAACCCGAGGCGCAGGACTTGGAACCTCATCGATTACCGAATCAAGCAACAACCTGACGCCAAAGTTGGTGAGTGCAGAGCCGAAGAACATTGGCGTGGTTTCGCCCGCCTGAAACATCTCTTGGTCGTGTTCTGCCCCCGAGAGAAGCTCGAGCTCGTCAAGACTCTCGGTCCAAGACGCACCTTCCTCGACTAATGCGCGATCAGCTGTAACGATTTCTTCTGGTGCTTCGGTTGAGCCTCTAGCTGTTCGAGTAAACCGAATGAAGTCTCCGCTGTTTCGGTCTACTACCCCGCGAAAATCTCCCGCAATGCCAACCGGCCATGTCACCGGCGTACAAATCAAGCCCAGCTTTGACTCAATGTCGTCAATGAGTTCAAGCGGGCTGAGCCCTGGCCGGTCCCACTTGTTGACATAGGTCAAAATCGGCAGTCCTCGACTTCGGCACACCTCGAACAATTTTTGAGTTTGCGCCTCAATCCCTTTAGCTGCGTCAAGCACCATGACCGCAGCATCGCAAGCGGTAAGAACCCGGTAGGTATCTTCTGAGAAGTCCCTGTGCCCCGGGGTGTCGAGCAGGTTGACTACGCAGTCTCGGTATGGGAACTGAAGCACCGTTGAAGTAATTGAGATTCCGCGTTGTTGCTCGAGTTCCATCCAGTCGCTCGTTGCTGAGCGACGTGCGCCCTTAGCCTTGACTGCGCCAGCCTCTCTACCAAGTGCGCCACCGTAGAGCAGCAATTTTTCGGTCAGGGTTGTCTTGCCAGCATCGGGGTGCGAGATGATGGCAAAAGTGCGACGCCGACTTGCTTGGGAACGGATGTCATCGGGCGAGCTCACCATGATATGAGACTCGCCACGAGCGCTAAACGCAAAGTCAGATTCAAACTCACCCTAAAATCTTTCATGCACCTCGGCTCAGTAACTCGGCTACATCGGTCAGCGGAGCACCTATCAGTGGCTCGGTTAGCTGAGCGAGGCTTCCACCGCAGCAATCAGAGCTGCGGTTCTTGGATCACCGGCTAGACCAAACTGCATTTGGTTCATGACATAGCCGAAAGCCATCTTTCGGTCAGGATCGGCAAAGCCTACGGACCCACCAGCTCCGTAGTGGCCAAAGGAGCGCTCACCAGAAAGTGGCGAGAAGTCTGAAGTGCGCATGAACCCTTGAGCAAACGGAATCGGAAACATGAGCACTGCGTCGGCGCCCTCGGTCTGCACTTCGATTGCCCGTTCGAGTGTCTCGTCGGTCAGCAGGCGTACTCCGTCTACCTCGCTGACACAGGCTGCATACATGCGAGCCAAAGAGTTGGCGTTCGTCACTCCGTTGGCAGCGGGGATCATTGCCGACCATAACTCGGGGGAATTCCAAACCTCTTGATCCATAAACGCTCCGCCCGGAGCAGACAATGCTTTGCCCGCCAAATTGTCGGGACCTAGAAGCAGGTCAAGCATCTGAACAAGACCGATGGAAGCCTGCTCGGAGATCTCTTCTACTCCCGAAGTTTCGCCTGCACCTCTGCTGTCTGATGCAGCGGTGAGCACCTCTAGGTCAAGGCCCTCGGGAGCCCCCATGGGAATGAGTCGCGACACGCGATCATGTTCCACCGCCGGCAGGCCAATCCAAAAGTCCAAACCAAGGGGACCGGCTACTTCAGTTGCAAAGAACTCCCCGATGCTCTTGCCGGATACTCGCCGCACAATTTCGCCTACGAGCCACCCATAGGTCACTGCGTGATACCCATGCTGGGTTCCCGGCTCCCACACGGGCGTGCTCTCTGCGAGTGCGCTCACCACGGTGTCCCAATCCAGGGCGTCGTCAAGGGTCAGGCGTCTGGTGGTATCGATCAGCCCGCTCTTATGGCACATCAGCCAAGACACCGGAATCTCGGATTTGCCGGCAGCAGCAAACTCGGGCCAGTACTCGCTCACTGGAGCGTCAAAATCTAGCAAGCCGCGTTGCGCCAAGATATGTGCGCAGAGCGCAGTTGCACCCTTGGTTGAGGAGAACACCATTTGAAGTGTCTGCTCGTTGTATTCGGTTCCTTCTGTGGTCACGCCACCTGTCAGATTGACTACCGGCTGGCCATCCACGTACAAGCTAAATGCCGCACCCACATCACCATGTGAGTCGAAGTTATCTTGGAAGGCATCACGAACCTTTTCAAACCCCGGTTCTACGATGCCGCGAATCTCTGCCATGGACGTACCCTTCCCTCGAGGTGCACTTTGGACTGCGACCTTGGGGAACTGTAGGCCAACTTGTTCAGCGCCTCATAGCCCTAGCTCTAGCTGCTTCGAACAGTGAACGTCGCCTGGCGTGACAACACGCTTCTATCACTCAAGGTCACCTCGGCTCGAACCGTGTGTGGTCCGTCAACTAGATCTGCGGTTTTGAGCGCTGCGCCACCGAGTAGTTCCCATGGGGAAAGTATCTCGGTAGCGGCTTGTGTGCCGTCAAGGAAAAACTTTACGCCGACAATGCCATCCTCAATGCCTGAGTCCAAGAACACATAAACAGACTCGTTATCTGCAGTAATTACTGCGCCTCGCAACTCGTATGACGGCGAAAGAGAAGGGGAGGGTGACCACCTTATATTTTCGGGGCTGATGCGAACCAGTGTGGTGGATGGTGAAGGGATGCTGCTTTCAGGAACTGCGCTTGTTGTTGATGTAACTGGCGCTTCGAATACAGATACCCCCGGACCTTTGGTGGTAGTAGGAAGAGAACTTGGGGTTCCTGCACCCTTGGGTCTTGGCTTCTTCGGGGCAGTCGTTGGAGATGCTGCAAACTCTGTCGGGGTTTCAGTTGCGCTTTCAGCAATTGTTGTTGTCCCAAGAACTTCAACCGGCGGCAACCTAGGGATTGTGCTGTTTGTGCTGTTTGTGCTGGTAGTCGGTACCGCTGTGTTCGGCACCGTCTGGCTTATTGATTGGCTTGAGCGTGCGGCCTGTGCTTGATAAGCCATGGGCAATGCGACCACGCAGGTCATCAGAGTAGAGGCAGACGCGGCAAGCAGGACTCTGCCAAGACGTGCGCGCTGTGTTGTTATTGCACTACTCAGGCCTGTCACTTGCCGCCCCCTTCCTTCATATCATCACCGAATATTTCTCTGTCGACTATGGGCAAAACCCGCGGCGTCGTATCACTTTGGGTGACAAAATTCACGGATATCAGGGATTCACACTTGTTTTCTCACGTACCGCAGTCTTTCCAGCAGTTTCAGACTGCTTCGCTATCCTCCGAACTAGGTCGAAGATCAATAATTCCTAGCCGAACCGCAGACAGCACAGCATGAGTCAAGCTTTGTGTATCAAGCCTGCGATAAATAGCGTTTAAGTGGTTATGCACGGTTTTTTGTGTGATCCCAAGTTCACGAGCAACTTGCTTGGTGCTCTGACCGTCAGCGATCATCTGCAAAATCTCGGTCTGCCGAGAGGACAGAAGTTCTTCGCTTGGATTTTCGGCTTCAACCACAGTCAACATTGATGCTGCCAACTGCGCACTGAGCACCTCTTCGCCAGCAAGGACTCGCCGCAAGGTATCGAGTACGTCTGCAAAGGATGTGCCTTTGGTCAGGTACGCCGTGGCGCCTGCCTCTAGTGCCGAGCGGGTCTGCGCAGGGTCGTCATGCATGGTCAAGACCACCACTTTGGCTTCTGGAAACTCCTCAATGATTCTGCGTGTTGCGCTTACGCCGTCAAGCACGGGCATAGAAAGATCCATCAGCACAATGTCCGGTTGTGTTTCACGCATAAGAGTTACTGCTTCTTCGCCGTTGCTGGCCTCTCCAACAACCTCTTCACCGGCGTTTTCAAGCCCTCGACGGATTCCGTCTCGAAGGATCTGATGATCATCAGCTAGTAGGACTCTCAACGCAATACTCCCTGTTTGTTGGCCGCTAAATTTTGACCGCTCATTGTGTTGCTCTTCGCTCTGCTCTCGGAGCTTCCGACTTTGCTGCTGTCTGATCTTCTGTCTGAGTTACCAGCAAAGACTCGCAGGACGGTGCCAGATCCGGGGCTACTTTCTATGGTCAGGTCTGCGCCGATGACGTCGGCCCGTTCCCGCATTCCTACGAGACCATATGAGGAATCACGAACGCCTCGCGCTACTTCAAAGCCTTGACCATCGTCGGCAACTTCGAGTTGAAAGTTTCCACCGTTTACATCCCAAGTCACGCTCACAAAAGTTGCACGTGCGTGCTTTGCAACATTGTTCAGTGCCTCTTGGAGTATTCGAAGAAGCTCATTCTCTACGGGCACCGTGAGTCGTTCCTCGGGTCGCGTCACGTTGAAGGTAGCTGACAAATCAGAGCGTTCAGCGAATCTTGCTACGAGTTCTCGCCCGAGCATCGCTAACGGTTGCTCCTCACTCACCCCTGAGCGCAGTTGACGAAGAGTTTCACGAAGCTCATCAAGAGCAGCCTGCACATCTGCATAAAGTTGAGCTAGCTCTTCAGCCTGTTCAGGTTCATTGCCCATAATGCGCTCAAGCTCGAAAGAGATATAGGTGAGCCATTGGCCAAGCCGGTCATGAAGGTCTCGGGCAAGTCGGATGCGCTCCTCTTGTGCCCCAAGAGTGCGCAATCGACCGAACCAGCGGGCGTTGTCAATCGTGAGCGCCAGTACCTCTGCCATGCCACTCAAAAGCTGCACTTGCTGCGGCTGAAAGTGTTGCTTTTCTGGGTGCTCAAGTCCCAGTATGCCAACAGTGTTACCTCGAGTTTCGAGCCGCACATAGAGCCCACTTTGGCTGCTGCTGCTGAGGAACTCTTGTGCCTCGCTTGTTGATTCTGTTTTCGTTGTTTGGATGAGATCTGTAGTGAGTCCAAGCGCATCACGAAGCACCGGCGTAGCTGATCCAAGCGCGGCGCTCAGCGGCTCGGGTAGTGCAGCGGTTCGGTATGCAGGATTGAGCACGCAGCCATCGGCCAACTTCGGTACCCACTCATCAGATCGCTCATCAAGCACTACCAAGCAGATTCTGCGCGTATCAAACGCCACCTCAAGTTGCTGCCGAGAGGCCTCAAGTGCCTCACGAAGGCTGAGTGAGGTGGGAAGTGTGCGAGCGATGCTGTTGACCAAACTCAACAGGTTGTTTGCATCGTTGAGCGAGTCCACTTGGCCAGCGAGTGAGCCTCTACGGACCTCTGAATCCAAGAGTCGGCCGCGCACGAAGCTTGCGGCAGTAACCACAAAAATCATCATGAGCGTCAAACCAAGATCACGCTGCGAGTCGGCTTGCTGGGTGTAGGTGTTGAGCCCCAGCGGCAGCGCAATCATCATGGTTGCCGCTCCTGTCAGAACTGCGATGCTTCCAGCTAGGTACCCCCATCCAAAGCTCATCACCACCATTGCAGCTAGGAGTGAAAATATGAAAGGGCTTTCCAAGCCTCCGCCAGCACCGACTGCCAGACCAATAATAACTACGTCACCAAAAGCTACGAAGCGGTCTTGAAACCTTGTAGAAGCAAGCCGAATTGGTATAACCGTGCGCCAGGTTGTGATGAACACACACACCGCAACCGTAAGTACCGCAACATACGAACCTCGAAAGGCCTCGGGAGCGGCAAATACGATCCCAAAACCAACTGCGCCCCACCTAAAGGTTGCTAGAGCAGGGGACACCCCAGCACGAATTGACGGTGGCAGCGCAAAGTTGCGAGTTGCATCATCGATACCTCCGAATGGCAGCGAACGCAGCGCATCAACGGCCTCGGCTAGGTCGAGTCGTTCTGCATCTGAAGGTGGTGAACTCGGCAAGCTGTTTGCGTCCATAAGACTTCTCGTTTCGTCACTCTACTAACTCAGGGCGAAATCGCTTGTTCCCGTGCAACAAGTTCTGTGGGGTAGCTGAGCAGACCTACTATCGACAAATGTCTATCGACTCCCCGAGCAAAATTTTTGCGCAACCCGATGGAGCAAGAAGGCCTGCTCGTCGGCGGCAAGTTGATGCAGCCGGAGTGGCATTGTCGGTCGCCGAATGGGGGGATGAGCAGGCGCCGCCACTTTTGTTGGCGCACGGCGGGTTTGACTTTGCCGAAACATTGAACATGTTTGCGCCCATGTTGGCTGATGCCGGGTATCGAGTTGTGAGTTGGGATCAGCGAGGCCACGGTGAGTCTGCATGGGCTCATCTGTATAGCTGGGAGGCTGACATCCGAGATGCAGCGGCGGTACTAGCCACTCTGCCCGATCAGCCGCTCCCGTTTATTGGTCATTCCAAAGGTGGCTCAATGGTGATGCACCTAGCCAACGTTGCACCTCATCGCGTCTCTGCATTGGTGAATCTTGACGGCCTTCCCTCGGGCAACAATATGCCTGACGTATCCGAGCTAGAGCGGACTCGGATGCAACGCGATGAGATGGATCGCTGGCTCGCTCATCGGCGCACCTTGAGTAACAAGCAGCGGCGGCCGGGAACCATTGAAGAACTTGCAGAGCGGCGAGGGCGAATGAACCCGCGAATGACCACCGAGTGGTTGCAGTACCTTGTGCAGGTTGGCGCTCGTCAGGATGCCGATGGCTGGCGTTGGCGACTCGATCCAACCATGAGGATGGGAGGCTTCGGGCCTTGGCGACCCGAGTGGTCGATGCTTCGCCTGCCAGGCTTAGGGGTTCCTATGCTTGGGGTGATGGGCCTTGAGCTAGAGACCATGGGGTGGGGAAGTCGTCCTGCAGATGTTCAGCCATATTTGTCACCTGGGGCGCAGTTTGAAGGCCTTGAAGGTGTCGGCCACTTTGTGCATATTGAACAGCCCCGATTGGTAGCCGATCTGATTCTGGAGTTCCTGTCGTGACGGTTTCTGATGAGGCTTCGAAGTCGATCCAGAGCGGCGATCTAGTGTGGGTAAGGCATAACCGAATCGACCTTGCCCTGCATGTTGTTGCGACTGGCGATGACCCAACGCATCGGCCGTTGTTGTTATTGCATGGGCTCGGTGAGCGAACCCCCAGCACCGTGCCCGCAAATCTTCGTTGGCCCGGCCCGATTTACGGACTGGATTTCACAGGTCACGGTTCCTCAACTATTCCGGTCGGCGGCGGCTACACCTCGGAGATACTGGTAGGCGATGTGGATGCTGCGCTCGAAGAGATCGGTCAAGTGACCATCTTGGGTCGGGGACTCGGTGCCTACATCGGACTGCTGATTGCAGCGGCCCGACCAACGCTGGTTCACGGTGTAGTTATGTCTGACGGGCCAGGCCTGGTCGGGGGCGGTATCCACCCCGGTTCGCCTTCGGTGCCGTTCCCAGCGCCATGGGCTGCTACGACACCTGACCCGTTTGCACTCATCGAATTAGCTCGAGATGTGCGCCCGCCGGATTATGCACAGACGTATGTTCGCTTTGTGATTGAAAGCAGCAACCTAGAAAAGGCGCTCATGGTGTGTGCGGTTGCACGGCCGGAATGGCTCGCCGCAGTTGCTGCTGAACCGGGCGTTGGGCACAGCACAGTAGATGAGGCGCTGCAGATGTATGCAGCCTTGTAGCTCTGGGTTTATTACTCGGCTGTGTCCGCTACTCGGCTGGATCAGCGCTGCCCGAACTATCTAAACGGGTCACAATTTTTTCGACTTTGTAGCGAGTGGCATCGAGCTTGGTTCGGCACCAATCAACAAGCTCTGCAGCCCGACTCACTTGATCAGCAAGAGCGTCAACGTCTAGGGCATCAGATTCAAGCGATGCCACAATCTGGTCAAGCTCGGCCATTGCGGCTGTAAATCCGAGTTCTTCGGGTGGGGTTGCCTTGGTACTCATTTGCTGCTCCTCATGTTTCTTGCCCGCGTTTACCGCTTGAGCTTGTGGTGTCGTGAACGGTGCTTTCGGTGACTGTTGAGATCAAGTTGCCGTCGGAGAGTTGGGTGGTGAGTACCTCGCCAGGGCTCATCTCGCTGGCCGAGCGCACCACAGTTCCCGAGGCGGATCGGGTAATAGACCAGCCCCTTCTGAGCGCTGCCGCCGGATCGTGAACCAACGCCCTTGCCGCAATGGCTTCGAGGCGGCTTCGGGTCAGTGCGTCCCACTGATGAGCGGCTCTGCCCACTCGGCTAGCTGCTGCAGCTATGCGAGTTTCGGCTGAACTCGTGACGCGGGGAACAGCAATTCTTGTCCGGTGCAGTAAGTGTGTGACGCGCTGTTGCTCACGATCAACATGTCGAATAGCGGCTCGTCCCGCACGACTCCCAGAGTCGATCATCTGCCGCTCACTGTGGTCAACGCGAGCAGTCGCAGCGTCACAGGCATGTGCCCAAGATCGTTCAATCAGGTCAGCTGAACTGCGCACTTGCTGAACAATTGCAGCTGCGCAGGCGGTCGGAGTTTTGTGTCCGCTATGGGCAACTTCCTGCGCCACTGTGCTGTCGATCTCATGACCGATTCCGGTAAAGATAGGTACGGGTGAGGCTGCAATTGCTCGGGCAATCGACTCAAGGTCGAATGCTGCAAGGTCAGTGCGAGCACCCCCGCCTCTACACAGAAGAATCACGTCGACCTTCAGAGTTTGCGCCGTTCGGAGTGCGCTCAAGATATCGGCCTCGGCTTCTGCGCCCTGAACTCTGGCATCAAGCTCAAAGACCTCAAGCCCCAGACTGGATTTTTTGAACTCACCTAAAACATCAGCGTGCGCGGCGCTTCCAAGGCTTGTAATCAGCGCTACTCGAGTGGGGAGCGGATTGAGCGGACGAGCTGCGTTTGCGCCAAGCAATCCCTCTGCCACAAGCAGCGCTAAGACACGGTCTCTTTCCTGATCAAGAACACCAAGCGTAAAGGTGTGGTCGATGCCGCTCATGCGAAGTTGAATCGAGCTACGCGATTCATAGGTGGCAAGGCGACCAGAGATTCGGACGCGCACCCCGTCGGCAAGCTCAATTGTGCCGCCCTGTATGGCTAAGTACTTGTTTACCTCTGCTGCCTCACGCGCAAAGAGGGTGATGGCCAACATGGTTGGGTAGGTAGGATTATTTGACTCGCTATCAACCAGATCGAAGTACACGTGTTTCTTTGCCGAAACC
>JBBDMQ010000382.1:0-11389 GCA_040878245.1 Microthrixaceae bacterium | reverse complement strand
TAGCTGCACTTGGTAGAGCTGGCTGCCTACACGATCTTCCACATGATTACCTTATACCCCCCTAGGGTATTGTGACAAACCGTAGTGCCTCAAAATTACGTTTGTCAGGCCATACCGTTCCACTGACCTAGATTGCGTATATGCAGTTTAGGAATCTCGGAAATTCAGGTCTACGGGTCAGTGCAATTTCCTATGGCAACTGGATCACTCATGGTTCGCAGGTGGCAGAGCAGGCAGCGCTTGATTGCGTTCATGCAGCACTCGACTTGGGTATCACCACTTTTGATACAGCTGATGTCTACGCGGGAACTCGTGCCGAAGAGGTCATGGGCAGGGCGCTAGCCGGACAACGCCGTGAATCGCTCGAGATCTTTACCAAGGTGTATATGCCGACTGGTCCTGGCCCTAACGATCGTGGGCTTTCTCGAAAACACATCACCGAGTCGATCCACGCTTCTCTGCGTCGCTTGGGAACCGATTACGTGGATTTGTACCAAGCACACCGATTTGATTCAACGACTCCACTTGAAGAAACGATGGAGACTTTTGCCGACCTTGTGCATTCGGGCAAGGTTCTCTACATCGGCGTGTCCGAATGGAACGCCGATCAGATCCGCCGGGGAGTAGCGATGGCTCGTGACCTTCGCATCCAGTTGATCTCGAATCAGCCGCAGTACTCGTTGCTCTGGCGCGTCATCGAAGAAGAGGTTGTTCCCACTAGCCGAGAGGTTGGGGTCAGTCAGATTGTGTGGTCGCCCATTGCTCAAGGTGTGCTGACTGGTAAGTACTTGCCAGGTTCGGAACTGCCTGACGGGTCTCGAGCCACAGACGACAGTGGTGCGAATTTTATTCAGGGTTACCTTCGTGACGACGTACTCACTCAAGTTCAGTTGTTGGTTCCGGTAGCCGCAGAGGCCGGAATCTCGATGGCGCAAATGGCAGTTGCTTGGGTGCTGAGGAATGACAACGTTGCATCCGCGATTGTTGGTGCAACTCGGCCTGCGCAACTCGAAGATAACGTCGGCGCTCTAGATGTCGTTCTCGACGATGCACTCGTTGCAAAGATTGAGGCGATTCTTAAGCCGGTAGCCATTATGTCGGTTGCCGCAAAGAAAGATAACCCGCTGTACGCAAAATAAGTCGCTGCGGTGACACGCATTGAGCAACCCATCTCTGTTTCCTAAGGTATCTCTGCAACCGGCTTTGACCGACGGAAAATCACAAGAAACCAAGGCAGATAGAGCGATCGTGATGATGAGTCACCGGCGCTATAAAGGCCCCGATGCGAGGACCAGGCAAAGGACACTGCGCAGGCCAATAAAAAATATGGTGCCGCTCCTAAGCCAAATAGCTCCAGACCCATCACGGTGCAAGCAATCGGAGCATTAGCTGCACCTCCGAAGACTGCAACAAATCCAAGAGCAGCAAGGAACGGCACTGGAAGGTCTAAAACAACCGCCAGGCTTGCGCCGAGGGTTGCACCCATAACAAACAGTGGGGTGACTTCGCCACCCACAAAACCAGATCCGAGAGTCACTGCAGTCAGCAGGAGTTTCGCTGCGAATGCCCACGTGGGGACCGGGCCGCCAAACAAACTCCGTTCAATTAACCCAAGTGAGAGTCCGTTGTAGATCCGGGTCTGCCACAACAAGCTCAGAGCAATCACGGCTATGCCGCCAAAGAACGGTCGTGCTGGAAACCATCTGACTAGCTGAGCAAACACCCACTTAATTGCGTGTACCAGTACCGAAAACACTGTGCCAAGCAGACCAAATGCAACTGCAGCAACAACTACCTTGAGGACAACCATGAGAGACAGCTCAACACAGCTGAGTTCCGGTGTGAGAGTGTGGTCAACTCCAAGGCTAGTAACGACCGCGCTACCAGTGACCGAAGCAATCAGGCAGGGCAAGATGGCGTTCATGTGGCGAGCAGAACGACGCTGCACTTCAAGGCCGAACACAGCTCCCGCTAGTGGAACGCCGAACACGGCTCCGAATCCTCCTGATAGTGCCGCCACCAAAAGCACCCGCCGCTGAGTGCTGCTCAGTCGCAGCATTCGAGCGGCCCCATCGGTCAGACTCCCGCTCATCTGTATTGCGGCCCCTTCACGACCCGCAGAGCCACCAAACAGTTGTGTGACCGCAGTACCCAAAAAAATCATCGGAGCCATCCGCCGTGGTACCCACTCCTGCGGATCATGTATCTCATCGATGATGAGGTTGTTTCCCTCAACTGCTCGTCCCCCAGCGTAGTGATACACCAGGCCAATAAGCAGGCCCGCTAGAGGCAAACCAAACAGCAATGCGGGGTGCTCCAAACGAGTTGAAGTTGCCCAGTCAAGCGTCAACAAAAATGCGGCAGAAGACAAACCTGCAAGCAGCCCGACTCCCAGGCTTAAGACCATCAGCCCACACTGCTGAATCAGGCGTTTCTGCAGATCCACTTAGGCGAGCTCCACAAGTTCCAGCATGGACTCATCAAAGTGATCGAGTTGACCTTCGGGCATCATAAGCACGCGATCAGGCTGAAGGGCCTTGACAAACTCTGGGTCGTGGCTGACCAAAATGATAGTCCCGGGCCATTGAGAGAACGCCTCTCCAACAGCAGTTCGACTCATTGGGTCAAGATTGTTTGTTGGCTCATCCAATAACAACAAGTTGTGACCGCCAACTACGAGCTGAGCGAGAGCCAGCTTGGTCTTTTCTCCGCCAGAAAGCGTTGCTGCATCTTGAAAAGCCTTGTCGCCAGACAGACCGAACATTCCCATCACACCGCGCAGTTCCTGATCGCCAATTGATGCAGATTGGCGCATGTGATCGAGCAAGGATCGGCCATCTTCTATGCCCTCATGTTCTTGGGCGTAGTACCCCATACTGGTTCGACCACCTATTCGAACACGTCCAGTATCTGCTGTGACTTGCTCAGCAAGCAGTTTGAGCAACGTTGTTTTGCCAGCTCCATTGAGTCCCATAATCATGAGTCGTTCTCCACGGCCAGCATCAAAAGAAACCTCAGAAAACACAGTTACTGGGCCAAAGCTCTTGGTCAGATCCTGAGCTTCAATGACTTGCCGATCAGATTCCGGTGGAGTGGGGAGGCGAACCGCAATCACACGGCGCTTTTCGGGACCCGTTATCTTTTCGGCTTCAATTCGAGCGGCACGCGCATCAAGGTTTTTTGCCACCTTCGCTCGCTTTGCTGTCTGGCCGCGCATTGAGTTAGCCCGTTGCGACAGGCGAGTAATTTCCTTTTCCTGACGGTCGACAAGTTTGCCGACACGTTCTTCCTCAACCTCTCGGGCCACTAGGTACTTCGTATATGAGCCCCGGTACTCAACAATGCTCCCCGCAGCATCCTCTGCTTCACGGTCAAGGTGAATCACCCGAGTAATTGCATCATCTAACAGACCTAAATCATGGCTAATGACAATGAGCGCCCCTCGGTAGGCCCGCATGTAGTTCAACAACCAATCACGTGCATCGGCATCAAGGTGATTGGTGGGCTCGTCGAGCAGGAGCAACTCACTGCCGGCAAACAAAATTCGGGTCAGTTCTAATCGTCGCCGTTCGCCGCCAGACAATGCACCAACATGCATGTCAAGCCGATCGGGTTTAAGACCCAAACCATCAGCTATCTTGCGGGCTTCTGACTCAGCTGAATATCCGCCAAGAGACTCAAAGTGCTCGTGAGCAGCCGAGAACTGCTCAATGTTCTCCGAGCTTGGATCAGCCTCAAGAGCCACAGTCATCTTTTCAATACGATCCATTGCCTCATCAAGGCCTCGACCAGACAACACATGCATCAGACACCCGGTGTCTGCAGGGGTGTGGTCGCTACGTGGATCTTGAGAGAGATAGCCGGTTGCTGCCGATCGTGACACGCTTCCAGAAACTGCTTCGGTGGCTCCCCCAAGCACTCGAAACAGAGTGGTCTTACCGGCTCCGTTTCGACCAACTAGGCCCACTTTGTCACCTGCACGAACCTCAAATGAGGTTGCTGTCACGATGGTTTTATTTTCGATCTCGACAGTTAGGTCGCGAACTATGAGCGTCATCGTGATCTCTCTTAAAAACTTTGCCTAGGCGGGGAACCTCAAGTATCGCCTACTTACTGCCTGCGGGTCAGACTCAGTGTTCTCAGAACCTTGTGCGGACTAGCTCATTCGGGGTCGATTCACCAGATAGCGACGAAGTCCATTGGTATGCCCATGAACCTATTAGTGATGATCTGATAATCCGAGATGCCCGCAGCAAGTAGGGCAGCCTCAAACTGCTTCTTACTCATCAAATTCATGTAATCGCCGGTTGCCCAACCCATGCCAGCCTTAGTAGCAATTCGATCAAACCAAGGCTTAGGCAGATAGTGAACTAGTGGTAGTCGCGTGTGAACCTCCCAAGGGAACCACCGGTTCGGAGTAGTGACAAAGTGTCGGTCAGCCACTCGGTCAACCTCACGGAGGAAATTGATCTGCGATTGACCTCCGCCAACGTGCTCGACCACAGCGTTTGACCAGAGAAAGTCAAAATTACCGTCAGCGAAAGGTATTTTCTTGCCGTCGTACTTCACAATATTGACACCTGGGTACCGGCTTGGCGAGTCGCCTATCTCTGAAATCGTGAGAGCCGTTATGCGATTCGGGTAGAGATAGTGCTTCTCAAAATAGTTCTCGTTTTTGCCCATACCCCCTGGCCCGAACCCAACATCGATAACACTCCACTCTGCAACTGTCGGAAAGGCTTGGTTGAACTCGGCCCACTTCCGATGACGATTGTTTTCAGAAATTTGATGAGGGACACTTTGAAGTAGCCCGCTAAACAATCGCCGGAAACCTTGAGCCGAAGAAGCAGTCATGCTCTCAGGTTACCGTTCGTCGCTCACCAGTTTCTGCCTGCGGGTCAGACTCAGCTCTCACGAGCCATGTTGGTAAATAACGTGCAATAGTCCAAAAACACCAAGCGAGTCGTGCCCGTAGGACCCGAACGATGCTTGGAGACAATGACTTCAGCCGTGTCTTTGTCGCCTGAGTCTGCGTTGTAGACCTCATCTCGATATAAAAACATCACGACGTCAGCATCCTGCTCAATGGAGTTATGCACAATCACGGAGTTGGCTACAAAGTTGTGTGTCCCTAGCACTGTTGCGTCATAGACAGGCTGAGGGCCTAGTGCTGTCACCTCGACAACCTCATCCCAAAACACATCTGATTCAGCGAGAGCGACAAGTGATTTTGAGTCTGTTGCTTGAGCGATTTTCTCAAGGCGTTCTCTACTAGAACACCGTGGTCGAGTCTCGGTACCGAGTAGGTAGCCGCCGCAGTATTGCTCTCCTAGAGCGTCGGCAAGCTGCCGCAGCGTCATATCTGCTGCGCGAAGTTCCTTGACAACCTGGTGACGTACCTCAGCTGGGATGGTGTCAACGTTGGGGTTTGATCTGACTTCGCGCAGCGCCTCGATTGCTGCCGAGACACACTCGCCTCGATCTCCTGCAACACCAATCTGAGCTAAGAAGCGACGCTGATGATCAGCACCATGAATCCATAGTCTCCAGCGCGGCTTATTCGGACCGATATTGGTAATGCGACTCAAGATCCCAAAACGGAGCAGCAGCAGTTGAATATCGTCAATCAACTGTCGCGAAGTGCTCGTCGCAGTCAACCTCACTAACGGGCGGCCACGGAGTTCGCCAAGTCCAAGTGACCCAATAGAGCCAAAGAGCTTCGCAAGCACCTGACCAAGCTGCTCATCGGCCAGAGAAAACACTGCAGGAAGGACTGATCCACCCCGTCGGGAGGCCTCTGCCAAGCTGTGAAGGGTCTCCGCAGGCACTGCACAGAGTTTTTCGGGCGCTCCGATTCGACGGGGTGAGGCTATCCGGCTGCCCACGGAGAGTTCATCCAAACGCCGCCAGCCCTGCACGGTCTTGAAAGGATGATTCGCAGTCGCCGTGACTTCCCGACCTGAACTAAGCCGTAGCCGAAATGCATCCTTGGTGCCGCTTGGGAATGCATGAGTCATCCTGGCGGGCACAAGTTTGTACTCATCATTGAGACTCCATACGGGAACGTTGGTTTCTCCCGATTCCAACAGTTCTCCCAGCGTCACCTCGGTGTTTGTATCCGCTCGCAACACACGAGTCTCCGCAACCAAGCAGCCCGACTCTCTCAAATCCGCAAGCATGGGCCTTTTATCGGCTCGCTGTTCTAACTGCCGCGACAGCTGAGATAGGGCCATTACTGGCACCTCAAGTTCTCGAGCCAAAATTTTGAGACCACGACTGATTTCGGATACTTCTACTTGCCGACTTTCGGCCGAACCCCTGCCGGACATCAACTGCAAGTAATCCACAACGATCAGGCCAAGTGGTTGATCAAGTCGGTCTTGTAGACGTCGAGCCTTTGATCGAATTTCGGTCACGGTCAGAGCGGGGTTGTCGTCAATCCACAATTGACCTTCGCCAAGGCGACCCATGGCCTTACTAATTTTGGTCCAGTCGGAATCAGTGAGCCGCCCAGTACGCAACTTAGTTGCATCAATTCGAGCCTCTGAAGCAATAAGTCTCTGCGTCAGTTCAAGGTGGCTCATTTCGAGCGAGAAGAACAACACCGGTCGCTGTTCGCGCACAGCGGCGTGCGCTGCTAGGCCCAAAGCAAAGGCGGTCTTACCCATTGCTGGCCGGGCGCCCACCACAATCAACGCCCCAGGCTGTAGGCCAGCAAGCTGAACATCAAGATCTACGTAGCCAGTAGGCGTTCCGGTAACAGCATCGCCTCGCTCAGCGAGCTTCTCGAGTTGCTCAAGGCTTGCATCAAGCAGGGGAGCTAATGCTGAGAGGGAGTCTGTATTTCGGCGCTGAGCAACTGCAAACATCATGCTCTCCGCCGAGTCGATTGTTTTTTCGATGTCGTCAAGCGGTGAGTACCCAAGCTCAGCAACATCATTCGCTGTCATGATCAGCTTGCGGAGTAATGCTTTCTCTTCAACGATCTTGGCGTAGTGAAGAGCATTGGTAATTGCTGGGGTTCGGGCCTGCAACGTGATGAGCGTTCCCGAGCCTCCTACGGCGTCAAGCACATCGGCTTGCCCGAGCTCGTCTGCAACCGTTACCGGGTCTACCCCTTGGCCAGCTCCGTAGAGGGCCTGAATTGCATCAAAGATGTGTCGATGCGCTGGGCGGTAGAAATCATCAGAGGTAACCACATTGGTCACAGCCGAGATTGCTTGCTCACTCAGGAGCATTGCCCCAAGTAAAGACTCCTCTGCTTCGATGCTATGAGGAGGGACTCTGAGACGTGAAACGTCTCCAGGATTTGCTGATGCTGCCATTGGGATACATCTTGTCTTGAGTTGCCTGTGGGTAGATAGACCCTCAACCCTGAGAATTTCCTGTGGATTTCCTGTGGGTGGTGACCACATCCTGTGGACGCACTAGGCGCCACAGGGTGTGATCACCGGCCAAAGTTACTCAGCAACTACCTCAACGGTGATTGGGAACTGAACATCGGCATGAAGTCGGGCCGTCACCTGATGTGAACCGACCTCCTTGATGTGTTCTTCAATCATGAGGTCTTTACGGTCAACAGTGATGCCTGTTTGATCGAAAATGGCAACCACAAGCTCTGCTTCAGTAACAGAGCCGAACAGGCGCCCCGCCTCTGAAGCCTTGGCAGCTACTTCGATCTTTCGGGAGACAAGCTTTTTAGCAATCTCCTCTGCCGACTCGCGATCCTTGGCATCTTTGACATCACGCGAACGTCGCATAGCGCCTGCTTGCGCAACTGCACCATCGGTTGCAAGAAATGCAAGGCCGCGTGGCTCAAGGTAGTTACGTACATAGCCCTTCGACACCTCAACGATGTCTCCACGCTTACCGAGTCCAGAGACATCGGAACGAAGAATGACTTTAAGATCGCTCATTCCTCGCCTCCAGTTGCCTCAACAGACACCGACACGGATTCTGTTGCTGTGATGTCGGTGTCAAGTTCAGTGAACTCAGAAGCTGACTCAGCAGGAGCTGAGCTTCGCTCGGAGGAATCATCGGAACGATCACGGCGTTCGCGGCGATCATCACCGTCACGGTCGCCTCGGCTACCTCGGCCGCCACGCTGAGTTGTGACGCGGTTCGCATACGGAATCAGAGCCATTTCTCTGGCATTTTTAATTGCCATTGCTATGGCGCTCTGTTGTTGAACATCGTTGCCAGTGACGCGCCTGGCTCGGATTTTGGCCCGGTCAGAAACGAACCTACGAAGCAGGTTGACGTCTTTCCAGTCTACGTACTCGACTTTTTCGGAGTTTAGGATCGAGATCTTTTTCTTGAACTTCCGCCCGTTGTCTTTACCTTTCGGGCTTCGTTTTTGCTGTGGCTTTGCCATTAGAAGGGCTCCTCATCATCGCTATATCCGCCAGAGGGGGGCTCCTGTGCCGGGGGTGACGAGTCAAACCCGCCACCACTGCCGCCTTCGCGACGCTCGTTTTTACTGACTTGGGCAGATGCCCACCGCAGGCTCGGGCCGATTTCATCGGCTACTACTTCAACCTTTGACCGTTTCGAACCGTCTTTGGGATCCTCCCATGAGCGTTGATCTAAACGCCCAGAGACCATCACACGAGTTCCCTTGGTCAGAGATTCACTTGCGTTCTCCGCAAGCTCTCTCCAACAGACAATATCGAAGAAGGAAACTTGTTCTTCCCATTCGTTTGTCTTCTGGTTACGCCAGCGGCGATTCACCGCAAGACCGAAGTTGGCAACTGCTGCCCCACTCGGGGTGAAGCGCAACTCTGGGTCTCTGGTGACGTTACCAATGAGTTCGACTGTATTTCCGTTTGCCATGATTCCTCCTCTATCAGCCTGCTGGAGTCAGCAAACCACGCTTGGTGGCCTCTGAGTCCGGTAGGCGGAACAATTTGTGGCGGACGACTTCGTCCGCAAGACGAAGGAAGCGATCAACCTCATCAAGATTGGGTGCCTGAGTAACGATCTCGAGGACCGAGTAGACACCTTCTGATTTGTGATTGATCTGATAAGCGAAACGCCGACGACCCCAGTGGTCAACTGTTGGAACAGTTCCACCGTCAGCCTCGATCATTTCTTTTGCTTTGTTGATAACCCCTTTGCCAATGACGTCATCCACGTCTTGGTCAATAATGATCATCAATTCATAAACGCGTGTTACCACGTGAAATCCTCCCTATGGACCTCGGCACTTAGCCGTGAGGGTCCTGCGATCTGCAGGACAGGGTGTTCAGTTAGCCGTTCCATTGAAGGTCCTGCGAACAGGGTTCATTAGAGCGGACAGTTGATTGTAGTCGACCCCTAGGGGGTGACCGCCAACTGCTGAACCTCTCAAGCTAAATATCAAGGTGATAGATAGTGTGCCAAGGGCCTGTGACAGCGAACCTCATTCGCTGAGTCGAGGGCCAAACTTAGCTAGACGATCCGTACAAGGACAGTGCTTCTGCTTGTTGCTCAGAAAGGTGATAACTCTCGGCATCGCTCGGGAATGCTCCAGAACGAACATCCTCGGCAAACTGCCGAACAGCCTCGACTGCATCATCTTTGAGAGAGGCGTATTTACGAACGAACTTGGCTGGCACTCGATCCTCGAGCCCCAACAGATCATGAAAGACCAACACTTGACCATCGCATTGGCTACCTGCACCAATGCCAATGGTTGGAATTTCGAGTGATTCAGTCACCATGCGAGCAACCTCGTCGGGAACTCCCTCCAACACAATTGAAAAACACCCAGCGTGTTGTAGGGCTTTTGCGTCGGCGAGCAACTCGAGTGCGGCTTCTGATTTGCGAGCCTGCACTTTGTAGCCGCCCATGGCATGAAGTGACTGTGGTGTTAGGCCCAAGTGACCCATCACTGGAATCTCTGCCGAAATCAAAGCGTCAATCATCGGTAGCCGCTTACGTCCACCCTCGAGCTTCACCGATTGTGCCCCAGCGCGAATAAGTTCCGCTGCGTTTCGAACGGTCTCTTCTACCGAGATGTGATAGCTCATCCAAGGTAAGTCAGCAACGATGAGCGCTGCTGGCCGGACTCTTGCTACTGCGGCCGTGTGATGGGCAATATCGGCAACTGTCACCTGAAGGGTGTCTTCGTAGCCGAGCACAACCATGGCAAGGGAGTCACCCACCAGAATCATGTCGACTCCGGCTTCATCTGCAATGCGAGCCCCAGGTGCGTCATATGCCGTCACCATGACCAACGGTTTAGGCCTGTCGGTGCAGGCGCGATCACCTAGAGCAGTGCCGCCAGAAGCGCAATGATCACGAATTGCTGGAACCGTCATCTGTCTTGAAGTAGCCATCACTGGTTCTCCTTGTTCAGGTCCAGCGCCCCATGGCTGCCGGCCGTCAAAGGTCAGTGTAGGACAAACTCTAAAAACTGCAAGAAAAACTTACGGTTTAGGTGCGGGACTCACCGTCGGAGCCGGCGTAGGGGCAGCAGTGGTTGTTGGCGAGAGCGTTGGTGGTGGCGCAACGCTGGTACTCGGCAAAGGTTTGGGCGCAGCAGTTGTGGCCGGAGCTTGGAGTGTGCTTGTTGAGGATGTACTGCCCGCAGAACCCGGGGCCACTGTGCTGCTCGTTACTTTCCCGGGAATACTGCTCGTGGTTGTTGAACGCATTCCTGTCAAGCGTTGGTTCAGTATTCGTTTGCCAAAGTCAACATCAGGAAACTTACAAGCCGAGTCACCTTGAGTAGCTGAACTCATGAATTTTCGCCAAATTTCAGCGGGCACAGTCCCACCAGAAACCTCTTTACCTCGATAACTCTTCATCGGTTTTGGCTGTTCATATCCCATCCACACTGCGGCTGTCAGATGACAGGTGTAGCCAGCAAACCAAGCATCTTTTGAGTCAGTGGTAGTTCCGGTCTTACCAGCAGCCACAACACGTATTGAGGCCGCATTGCCAGTTCCCTTGGTCAGCACGCCTGCCAAAACCGAGTTGACCGTGTCTGCTACCTCTTCGTCTATGACCTGCGTGGACTTCACATCCTGTTCTGCGTCAAAGAGGACCTCGCCCGATGAGTCCTCAATACGCCGAATAACAAACGGCGGAGTATGGCTTCCTCGATCAGCAAAGGTTGAATATGCCGATGCCATGTCAAGCACGGACACTTCCTCTGTGCCAAGTACTAGCGCATATTGCGGATCTAACTCCGCTGAAACCCCTAACCGGTTTGCCATCTCTGCCACGCGATCAGGTGTCACCAGATTGACCATGCCTGCATAGACGGTATTCGAGGATTTCCAGGTGGCTTCTTCAACACTCAGTACCCCAAGGTCTGCCTTACCAAAGTTCTGCGGTGACCACAGTTTGCCCGGTTCAGTAAACACCCCAGGTAATTGAGTAGTGGGCGGCGACCGGAATGCAG
>JBBDMQ010000381.1:0-2076 GCA_040878245.1 Microthrixaceae bacterium | reverse complement strand
CGACTTCCACTGGTCAAGCTGCATCTCCTGCCCAACAGCCTGCCCCTTCACAGGACGAGTACTTGTCCGTCCCGACATTCACCCGTGAGCAAGCGTTACACGCTATTGCTACGGCGGCGCTGGTGTCTGAGGATGATGTTTTCACTCTTAAGCAGGCTGAAGTTCCTGCACGTGAAGTTCCTACGGAAGCTGACTTATTCGGCCTGCCTCAGTCGAGGGAGCCATCACTGCCTTTATTGCCGCCGGTCTGGATTGATACACCCGCTTCTGCAGCGCTGCCGAACTTGCATGACTTTGCTGAACCCCAAGCCGAGCCTCTTCTAGTTGTCGCCCCCGAGCAATCTTTTCCAAAGGAGTCTGACCGAGCGACTCGCAAACCTACTCGGCCGCTCGTTAGCAGACCTCCAACAACTGCTCCTGCTGAGCTTGCCGTTGAGCCGTCACTCCAGCCGGTTGCTGAGCCCGTATTCGAGCCGGTTGCTGAGCCCGTATTCGAGCCGGTTGCTGCAGTAGAGCCGGTCAATCCGTTCCGGGTTTCTTCTCCGCCAGCGGAGCCCATGGAAGTGAAACAAGTCGAGCCTGCTCCACCAACACAGCAAGAGCCTGTTCTGTTGATTGAGCCTGAGCCTGTTCTGCTGGTTGAGCCTGAGCCTGAGCCTGTTCTGTTGATTGAGCCTGAGCCTGAGCCGAGTCAGGTTTCGGTTCATCCAACCGAAGCTGCAACATCAGCACCAAAGCCCCGCAAAGAAAAGACTCTTTTTAAACCGGGGGTTGCAAAAGCACCGCTGAGCTCTAACGGTCGCGGAACATCAGCGGCTGCGCAGGTTCCATCTGCCTTAGCTGTAGCAGTCCAAGGCCTAGATCCGCAGTCTGTTCGGGATGCTGGTCCGACGTTTGTGTTTCTGCTTGCTGCGCTGCAGGCAGGAGAGCAGGTGAGTGCTCTTGTGCAGGGCTGGGTAAAGGGCTCACCATGTGTCGTTGCACGAACCGATCGACGCCTGATCTTGATAGTGAGCCGACCTGCCAAACCTTTGGTTCAGTCTCTTGAGATAGAACGGGTAGAAATTTCTCTCAGCGCACTGGACCAACAGGGTTTCATCGCTCTTCGATTGATTGACGGATCAAAAATGCTACAAGTCCAAGGCATTCGAGATGCAGCCAAGGCCCGAGAACTCAAGGCTCAGGTTGCTGCTCAACAGTCAGCGGCACCCCGCAACGCTGATCAGAGCTTCTTTTAAGTCTGGGTCAGACAGCTCTCACCCAGAGAACGAGGTCATAGTTATCGATCTGGCCAGAATGACCAGTGCCTGATGGCATCGATTCGGAATCATCAAACTGTGCGAGTAGTCCGTCAGATATCTCAGTCACGGTTTCTACGGCGAGCACCTGTTCGCTCATCCATCTCATATGAGGATCAATCCCGGCTGCGAGCGCAGCAGGCAACAGCAAGCGAAGCTGGATCCGGTCGGTTACTTGTAGCCCCTCATCTTTACGGGCCTGTTGAACCAGGCGAACCAAGTCGCGGGCCATTCCCTCTGCCGCTAATTCAGGTGTTACTTCCACATCAAGCTCGACAACTGCATCGCTACCCCGAAGTGGGGCAGCAGCCACACCTTCACGGGGCTCAAGTGCTAGATCAAACTCGGAGGGTTCAAGCACATGCGAGGCCACGGTGACCGTGCCGTCTGAGTTCTGAGTCCACTCTCCGGCTTTGGCTGCCAGAATCACTTGCTGTACATCTTTGCCGAGACGTGGTCCAAGTACTGAAGCCCGAGGCCGAAGGAGGAACTGACCAACCGAAGTGAGGTCGTCTGTGAGTACAACTTCCTTCACGTTTACTTCATCGCGAATGAGTGAGGTCAGCTCAACGAGCCCAGATGTATTTCTACTAGCTACGGTCAGACGGTTCAGCGGAAGTCTCGCTCTCAGGCGACGGTCCTCACGCAGTCCAAGTGCAACCGAACACACCTCGCGCACCTGATCCATATGAGTCACTAACTCAGCATCGTGTTTGAACTCAGAGGATTTGGGCCAGGGTTCAAGATGCACTGAAGCCTCAGTAGTTGAGCCATGTTC
>JBBDMQ010000380.1:0-11456 GCA_040878245.1 Microthrixaceae bacterium | reverse complement strand
TGGGGGTATCTCCGAACGGAAACTGAAACAGCCGTCATAGCAGCACAGGACCAGGTGCAGTTACAAGAGTTTGGCCCTAAATATTGTTCCCTGAACGACGCATAACGGGAACCGGAAAGAACTTTGCTCATCTGATACTCATCATCACGAAGGTTTCCAACTGACTCCCAGATGGTCTCACAGGGAAACACTTCCCCGCGTTCGTCAATGACCACAAGGTGCTTACCTGCCTCGCAGATAGAGCCCATCGGGGTCTCACCAGTCATTGCTTCCCGCAAAATTCGATGGGCCGATACTTTCGCAGCGCGCATCGGCAAGGTAAATAAATCGCGCCCTCCGCTTGAATCACTTGACACGCTCTCTGCGGGACCCCAGAAACGATCAAACTCTGCAACTTGCTCAGGAGAAGCCCCATCTGGCTCAAGTCGCTCATGAGGAAATGTGAGGTGAATTCGGTCTACCTTGAGTCTGCTGCGAAGGCCCGCCACAATTGAATCTACGTCATCACGGTTTCTTTCGAGCCAGACCAGATTCACCTTGAGCGAAAGGTTGCTGAACCTGTCCCGAACCGCTTCAAGCTTCTGAAAAGTGGCTACAGCTGACTCGAAAAGCCCTTCTATTCCGCGACTCTGATCATGCTGAGCTCCAAGATGATCAATCGACATCTGGAGCTCAATAACTACGTTTGGGTTACGCGCAACAAGTGGCTCAATGGTTTCGAGCATGACATCGCCATAAGCAAAGTTTGAGGGGATTCCAATCACCGAGGTTCCACAATGATCAATAAAAGCCTGACAGATATCACCCACATCTTTGCGAACGAAGGGCTCGCCACCAGAGAGAGCAAGGTAATGCAACGGTCCATAGGCCCTAGCAATTTTATTTACCTCTTCAACCGACAGTTCCTCACTTCGACGCGTGGGATTCTCAACTGAGTCTTTGTAGAGGCAGAAGTCGCAACGAGCATTGCACCGAGCTGTTACAAAAAAGATCAGCGTCTGAGGCAAGGAAGAACGTTGGCGAATAGCTAGCGTTGAGGAACGTAACACTGCAGGCAATCGTGAAAATTCCATCAGTCAAAATTTTCCGCTTGAACTAACACCAATAAAGGCTATCACCGGGTGAAACTATTGCGCCCTGCTGGGTAGACCCTGCAGCCACATCATCATGAGGGGCCCTGCTAGAGCGAACAGGATGATCCGTCTCTTAATAAGTTGTTGCTTGAGATGGATCCCAATTGGTCCTTCTCGCTCAGCCAAACCTCGAGTGGTGCCTGACCGATCAGGCCCGCTATCTCGACTTGGGTGCTCTCTGAAATCTCTGGAGACGTAAAAGCCAAATCTGCGTAAAGAGTCATCAACAGCCCCGGGGGTAAGGAGCCAATGGGATACGTTCCTGAACGAATCGCAGCAGCTGTTGCACAGACATCTTTGTCTGGAATCCAGCCGCTCAGATAACGCAACAGATAGCCATCTACCCAAGGCTGAAGCTCAACGTTATCTGCCGATTGCACAGTCTTGGCCACTTGCTCCGAAAGTTCAGTGAACTTCTCTGCATTCCAGCCTGGCACCGATGCTGCCGCAAGCAACTCGCCCTGCGGTTTGATTGGGTTGAGTGCGCTCGTGATCCAGATCATTGGACCAATCCACTCTTCGACTAGTCGGCGCTCTCCGTAGTTCATGCCCCCTGGGTCACTCTCTACTCGTGCGTTGAGGCCACCAACAATCAAATTGGACAACAAGGTGTCGGTGGCCACCTCGTTGAGCCGGCCACCAGTTCGTAAAACCAGTACTTCTTCGCTGCTGGGAAACGCAGCCAGAGTTTGCTCTACCAACGGGTCTACCAACGCATCAATCGTGAAAGCTGTGTCTTTGACTTGCTCAATTCGAGTTGGACCAGATAGTCCGAGAGCAATGACCGCAACAGCTGACAACGAGAACGTGACTACTTGAAACGCCGGTTTTTGGGTCAACGGGATCCAACTGACAACGCGAGATCGGAGGGCAAGAAAAAATGAAAGACCGACGCTGAACCAAACAAAAAGAGACACTACGACAAGCCAAGCCAGCTGAAACGAGCGAAGAAACTCCTGTGGAAGTTGCGTCATGTTGAGGCCACTTCCGAGCAGCACGCACAGCGTGATGATGCGAAGTTGCCGTTCATTATTTGCTGCATTCCGGCGGGTTCGCCACCAGAGGTAACCCAGCAAAATCCCCATCAAGCATCCCCCGAGCAACGAACCCTTGAGAAACTCATCCGCAGAACCCGCTTGGGCGAAGTTCTTTGTTACCTCACCCCAACGAGGGGGAACTGCAAGCGCCCAAGCTATTCCTCGAGGAATCCCGCTGATTCCAAGGCTGGGCGTCGCATTCGATACTTCAAGAATCAGGGCACGAACGTTTCCGCCGTTGTGAAGTACCACATCAAGGAGTGGCTGGAACCAAGCAACTCCGGCAACACCAACTCCAACCCAGAGAGCTTGGCGACTTCGCCGAGCAACATGGGCGGCTGACTCTTGCCGCGCCGACCCGGCAATGACTATTCCGGACCACAAGACTGGGCCAGCAATGATGAGTGCATGCGGAATATAGGACTGAGCGCAGAATGAGCCCAATCCAACGGCTAACCACCAGGCTCGTGGCGTGGCAGTAGTCGCGGCCCAACTTGCCAAAATTGTTGCAGTGATGGCGAGCATGGAAATCGAGATGTTATTTGCCTCCCAGAACGCCCCGATTGCAGGAACGGTGATAACGACTGCTGCCAGTACCCATGCAGCCACAGCAGCTACTCGCCCAGCTGCTCGCCAAGCCGACCAGACAATGACCACCCAGCAGAAGAGCGTCAGACTTGTAGCAGCCAAGAGCGCGCCAAGGCGAACGCCAAATATTCGAACGAACGGGGCAGCAATATCCATGACTAAGGGGCCAAGATGTGAACCCTTACCAATGCCGCCAAGGCTTGTCACTAGACCAACCAGCGGATGATCAACAGTGCCAACCTGCGCAGCTCGCATCATCAGCGTTGCAGCGTGGCCGGTGGGTTGCCAGCCCACTCGGTAAGCCCACCAGAAGCCATGCGCAAGAAATGCTAGTGACACCGCTGCCATTGCCGCAGCCCCGACACGATCCTTTGGGGTGAGGCTCTGGGCGCTCAGAAACTCCTGTGGAGAAGCAAAACCGAGTACCTGCAACCATTTCCTCTTCAGCACAGAGGTCAACCGTCGAAAACCCGAAGATACTTCCCGGCACAATTGGCGACCCAACGTTGCCGAACTATTCACCATCCGCTTGAAGAAGCGGAACACTGCCGACAAAGCGGCTGCGGGGATCAACATGGCGAAACCAATCGCTATGCCCACAAGGAGCGGCAGGAGGGCAGGCCGCATTGAGCTTCTGAGCAACTCGTTGGCGCTTGGGGTGGAAACAACGATCAGACCTCCCAGGGAGGCAACCATGAAGAACCGAATAAAATCTCCAAGCCAACCTCGAAGAGCTGCACCGATTGCAGCGGTCCCAGCGATAAGCATCAAGCTCGCACCAACCCACATGAGTCCGGCTGGTTGAAGGTCAAGTTGCTCCCAACGGATGGGAAGCAGCGACAGGACAATCAAGCACACTGAGGAAACAGTGCACCAGGTGGATGCACAAGCGAGTAGCGAATCGCAACTCAATTTTGCACCACTGCGATACCGGCGAGACAGTTCCCAACTGAGTGCCAGAGGGCCAACAAGAAGTACTGGCGCTAGCCACAACACCGTCGGCTCAAGTGCAGAGATTCCAAGGCGGCCGAGCAAGACACAGCTTGTGCTGACTAGCGCTATCCACAGAGGCCACGGAGCAAACCCAGCTGTGGATACCCCCTTTCGGTGCTGAACGTTGCTTACGAGTAAGGCTACAAAAATAACTCCAATCAGTACTACCGCAAGCTCTAGAGAAGCCAGAGCAAAGATTGCGCTGATTTGAGCGAGTCGAGCTCCTAAGTCGGTGAGCGCCAAAAGTATCGCAAGCACCCAAGCAACAACTCCTAGTGAGGCTGCAGAAACTTGTGATGCCTGGTTGTTGTTGCTGTTGCTGTTACTGATATTGCTGTTGCTCCCCAAGGCGGTTCAGCTTGATTCTCTTGAGGCATCTACAAGGTAAACACGCTGTTTCCCGGAGTCAGCATCGACAAGCCGGTATACCCGAAGGGATCGGGTTTCGCCCGACCCGGTCACCTGAACAGCAAGCACAACAACTCCGGGCAAAGGCGAGGGGACCCACTCATTAGTAACCGGACCGACTCGTTCCTCAACAAACTCGCCGAGTGAATCAAGTTCGCGACCAAGAAAGTCCGAGGCTCCAAGCCAAGAGATCCACTCAGGATCATCAATAGAGCAAACAATCCCGTTCTCGGCTTCAACAATCATCGGCTCGCAGGCAAAGGTAGCGAGAAGCATCTCTCTCAACTCAACTTGAACAGCTGCACTAATCGGCCTTGAAGTCATGAAGACAGGAGTCTCACGAAACTCCGGTGGACTCTCTACAGTCAAGCCGATTCGCTCCAGCACCTCGTTATAACAATCTCTCGGTGCAGCCCCAACAAGCTCAACTTCCACCGAAGAGAGCTCGGCAAAAATCTGTTCAAGCTCAATGCCGGGCAGGCGCAAGAGGTCATACTCTTGTGGCTGATTTACGAAGATCACATTGCAATTGAGGCTACGGCGGTCTGCTTCAACAAGAAATGGGAGCACCTCACGCCAGTTCATGGGCATCAAGCAGAAGCTCAAGGTCATTCCATTGCCAGCCTCCTCCGCTAAGGCCTGGAATTTATCAATATTCTGCCAAAGGCGAACGGCGTCGACGCCTATGCGAATTGCCTCAACGGTTTGGGCCTGCATACCGTCCACCGAAATATTCGGGTGCATTTTTAACGCTCGGACATAGTGCGCAACTTTGTCATTAAATAGTGTGCCGTTTGTTGTCACGGTGACCTCCGGGCAGAGATCTAACTCAATCAACCGATCCCAGATCCTCTGATTTTCCCGAGCTAAGAACGGCTCGCCCCCCTTGAACTGAAGTCGTTCGAGATGCGGAAGAAACTCATCAATTTCCTCAAAAAATCGTTCGTCGTAGCAGTCTGGCAAGGGCGGCAGACCCTCACGCTGAGTCCGTATTGAGGAAGAGAGATCACCATTACACATCACACATTGCAAGTTGCATCGACTTGACAGCGCTAGGTCAAGCATCTTTGGGTACTGCAAAGGTTCGTCACTTGCGAACCGGTCAAAGTGATGCGCCAAAGTTGTTTCACGGCCGCCAGCCTCGGTCAAAAACTCGCACTCGAGACAACCAAGGTCGAAAGACTCTGCTTCAAGCGCTCGCCTCTGAGCAGAAAGCGCAGTGCCCGCCCAAATCTCGCGAAGACTTTGACGCTTGGGACCAAAGACTGTTCCGACAGGAAAACCGTTGACACAACAAGCGGAAACCACTCCGTCAGGACGAAAATACAGTGCCGAGTGCGGGGCATAACAAGCAGAGGTGCTCACTGCGGTAGCAACTTTGACTCGGGGTGCACAGCTAATTGGCTGCGATTCGCAAACAGAACCGACTTAGGTGTCTGCACTGTCAACTCCAAGCAGCCGAATCGAGTCTTGTTCCAGCGGCTTATGTTCAGGTGGAAAGAATGAATCTAGGCGTGCTGCCATCACCTTTGGATCTAGGTTCATGACACCTTGGGCAATGAGTCCGGGTGGCAAATCTGCCATCCTGCGTATCCGCGCTCCAACGGGTGAGAGCGCCAACACTTGCGCAAATTGAGCAAAGCGCTCACGACCTTGAGCATCAAGTTCGAGGACTACAAGTTGGGACAGCGCAAAGGCAAGGCTCTGGCCCTGATCTTGACCCGAAACGTTTTTATTAAACTCAGCGATCAACCGGTCAAGCTCTATGCGATACGAATCCTCGCTCAAGGATGCCTGATCATCGACATGTGTTGATGCAAGCGCCGCAAGAAGTTCGAGCCAGTCATGGCGACGATCGAAAGCCGCCGAAGCGCTCTTTGATCGAATATTAACGCCTAGTTCGGACGCTTCAGTGGCCGACAGCCACCCACGAACCTCCGAAAGAATGCTCTTCACTCTTCCTAGGTTTTCATTTGCCACCCGATCGAACTGGGCGTCTTCATGCTGCTTAGTTTCGCCGATGAGCGACTCCCAGAGCTCAATGACCGCTGTGAGTTCCGAGGCGTCCGCAGAAGACAATGAATGGTCTTGCGGGTAGAGAACCACATTGAACCCTAAGTAGAGGCCCTGCGAGTTCGCAAAGCGAACCAAATCCGGCAGTTCACGCCAATTCTGTCGCATGGCACATGCGGCAAGGCTTACCTTGCATCCCTCAACCTGAGAGAATCTACTGAGGTTGTCAAACACCTTGTTACGGTTTGCACCCCTCCGGATGGCCTCGAATCCATCGGCGCTAAACGCATCGATTGACACCACAATGTTTGGTCGCAGGATTTCAACGATGCGCTCAACCCGCTCGTTCCAGATAGTTCCATTCGTGGTAATCGACACTTTGCAGGTTGGATTGACTTCGCAAAGCGCTTCAAGAATGAGGAAGTTGACTGGTGCCAAAAACGGTTCACCGCCATAGAACCGCACATCAGTGACATGCTCCAAGAAAGGACGGACTTCGGCAACAAAGCGTTCTGAATAAATCTCTGGAAGAGGGTCGAGGCCCTCTGCTTTTCTAATTGCCGAGGAGTAAGAACCGCTACACATTGTGCAAGTCAGATTGCAACGGGTTGAGAGGGCAAACTCGAGCATTCTTGGCCAAGGATCACGGTGATCCTCAGCAACGGGTGGGTGCTCAGCAAGCCATTGGTCGGATGTATCAGTCACTAGGCGGTCGAAGTTTGCATTGACAGCAAAGTAGTTTTTAGAACTTATTGAGCTGTGACAATCATGACAACCTAATGAGAAGTCTTGCTTCAGAAGTGCTGCTCTCAGTTCACCTGCTTCGGTACCGTTCCAAATGTCTGAGATTGATTGCTCCGGGTATGAACCCAGCACGTTTACGTTATTGATGCAGCAGGCTAAGACGGTCCCGAACTGATCAAAGTACATGCTCGTAAACGGAGCGTAACAAGCCGGAGCCTGAAGTCCGCTAGCTCGATTTGCAGCATGCGCTGCAGCTGCTTCAGGGCTGAGCTTTAGCATGGCGATAGGCTATCTAGCCGCGTTGCGTAGCGCGTCGTAGACCATGGGTTGGGACCGACACGAGCTGTGGTGACCATGACGAAGTGCTCAGCTCCGGGTTCGCCAAAACCCAATACGCGGGTACTTGAACCGTTGCCCGAGTTGCCAGCCAGAATGTTGATCCGGTGGCCATAAATCTCTGCCAACATCGGATGCAACACGCTGGAGTGCAATGAAGAAAATTGATCAGAGCTTAAATCTAGGTAGTGGTTTGCTTCCAAGATCAGTTCAGCAGAGTCGCATCTCACTACCGACACGCAATCCTCCCCCAGAAGATAATCTGCTGAAGCCTGCTGCAAGATGCTCACAACTTTGCTTTCTTCTAAATTTGGTTCGCTCAGAGCATTGACCATGCTGTCGAATTGAGTTCGCTGCTGCGCCGAACGCGTCACGGCAACAGGGGTCTCGCTGCACTCATCAAGGAAGGTGCGGAGCCGCTCAAGTTGTCCGTGTAGAGCAGCTGAATTGAGGACGAGTCGACCCTCAGCGGCAGCAGCTTGAACTTCTAATTTGTCGATAACTTCCCGCAACTGATCTATCGGCAAGAAGTACAAACTGTGACGCACTGGCTGGCGAACCGTATTGACATAGACCTGACAGCCCAAATCCTCGGCCATCAGTAGATAGTCAACAAACTCATGTGCATTTTCGATCATCAAGCAAAAGGTCAGACTCAGAGAGGATCCGTGTCGATCCCGATAATCACAAAAGTGTCTCAAATTCGACATGACCTTTTGGTAGCTAGCTCCTGTGCGAATCAGTTCAACCGTCTCGGGCGTGGTGCCGTCGATTGAGATTCCAATAGAAAAGGGCAACTGCTCGAGTACTCGCTGCACCCTCGGAGTCCACTGCGTGCCATTTGTCGTGACGTTGCACTCCACCTGAAGACCCAGGTCAATCATGCGCTCCCAGATTTTAAAGTTGATCTCTGCCAGGAAAGGTTCCCCGCCAAGAAAGCGAGCTTGTTGAAGATACGGCAGAAACGGGGTGAGTTCTTCAAGGAACTCCTCGCCATAACTCAGAACAAGTGGCGGAAGCCCTTCACGGTGAGCGCGAATAGCAGAGGAAAATTCACCGCTACACATCACACACTGCAGATTGCAGGCCGTGCTGAGAGCAAACTCCATGCGCGTCGGCCACTCAGGAACGGCTGAAGCTATGAATTGGTCAAAGCCCGTGGCCAAGCTGCCGCTCAAATTGCCACCATCAATCTCTTCTGCGCAACGAGAACAGGCATATGAAAAATCATCTGCGGCCACAGCCTGTCGCAGTCGAGAAATTCGCTCGCCTTGCCACATCTCGATCAGCGGTGTTTCACCCACCCTGCCCAAAGGCTTGGTGCGGGTGAAGGCACAAACCGAAACTGACCCGGTCATGTCAAAGGACAAACCTACGAACGGCGCATAGCAAGCCGATCGAAATGGCTGCTGCTCAATTGATCTTGCGAGGTAATACGCGTCAAGGTTGCCCACTAAACGCCACCCCAAGCTGTTGCTACCACCCTCTCAGGATACTGCGAGTACGGAAAAATCGCCCACGCGTGGCTGCGGATTCAGCTCAGGCGACCGATACACTTACAGAGTCCGAATAGGGGGAAGTGTTGACAGCTGTAAAAACCAGTCCGAGCGCCATCCCAGGCTTGCTGCCAAGGCCTTCGTCTCAGGCGGACCTGCCGTTCCCACGGTGGATAATTCTGCTGATGGCTCTCCTGCTTGAGGTAGGGACTGCTCTATTACTGCAAGAGGTACGGATTTTTGGATTGGTGCATGCCGCTGCGATTTTACTGATCGGCATGTACGCCGTCCTGAGGCGGAACCTTGCAATGTTGATCTGCATACTGGCGTATATCACCGGCAGCGAAGTGATGTGGCGGCAAGTGAGAGCGCCGATCTTCTACCTAGCAGCACCGTATTTATTTATCATTCTGTCTTCATTTGCAGTGCTCTTCGTGCTGAAACACATCGGAAAAGACGGGAAAATTGCCCTGTTGTACGCCGCCGTGATGTTGCCAGGCATGGCAATTACTGTTGGAACTACCGGGGCCGGCGCTCGAGAAATTATTGCTTTTGCCCTCAGTGGCCCCCTGGCGCTTGCTGCATTTGTGATGTTTACCTCACAGGTTCGAATCGCTCCCTGGCTGTACCGCCGGGTGCTTTGGGTGACACTTATTTCCTCGGTCGGGCCCTTAACCATTGCGGTAGCGGATGTGCGTTCTGAATTAGCTGCCGCCGGAAGAATAAATTTCAGTTCGCAGTCGAATTTCGCTACCTCTGGCGGATTTGGTCCAGTTCAGGTGTCCTCGGCGTTGTCACTTGGAATTATGGCAGCAATACTGCTCATCATTTCCGAACGAGAAAAAGTGCCAAAAATAATTGCTTCTTTCTTAGCAATTATTCTTGGGGTGCAGGTGCTCTTGACATTCTCTCGTGGCGGTTCATTTGCAGTCGGTATTGCAATGACTGCTCTTGCAGTGGTTCAGGCCAGAAACCGAAGAATTCGTAACAGCATTCTCGGCGTTTCTGCTGTAGCGCTCGCCTTGGCTTATTTCTTGATCTTTCCTTGGCTCGAAAACTTCACGGATGGTGCCTTTGAGGCACGCTTTTCAAATACTCAGTCGTCGCGCACCGATTTAGCTGCGAATGATGCCGAGATATTTGCAGACAACTTTGTGTTTGGCGTCGGTCCCGGAATGACTAAGTACCAACGCCTTGGCTACGCAATCTGTCAGATCCGATCAGACCAATGTGTGGATGAGGCCTCCTCCCATACCGAGTTCACCCGCATGCTCGGCGAGCACGGAATCCCGGGGATCATTTCCATTGTCTTGCTCGTAATGCTGGCGGTCAGCGCAGCGAAACGAGCGGGGCCAGGACGAGCCTTTGCTATCGCTTGGGTGGCCTGGGCTGTTGCACAAATGTTCTACGCGAATCTTCGAATCGTTGCAGTACCCTTCGCCTTTGGGCTGGCGTTCCTGCGACTGACAGAAGAAATCAACCCCACACCCGAGCGGGATGAGGGCAGCCTTGAGAAGCACCCAGATGGCACTATGCCCGATCCAAAACTGCTCGTTGCCGCAGCACCCTCTTCTAGATCTCGTTCATTGAAACTTCCCCGCGGAAGTAGCATTAATAAACTGCCGGAAGCCAGGACCGAACCGATCCCTGCGGCGCAAACGGCACCTATAAGGACCACTCAGGAAGGTCAGGGACTACACCACGTAACCCCACCGCCCTACAGCGGCGAGGCGCAAACTAACCCGTTTGTCTAGTCTCAGGTTCTCGGCTGTGGGTTCCGGCGATTCGGTGTAATTACCAAATCTGTTGCATTTCTCAAGGATTGCCTCTGCGGTGTCGAAACACTCTCTAAGGAGTGCTTCACATGCGGGCAAAGACACACAACACATTAGGAATCAACACATCAGCTACTAGCAGCTCGGTTGCCAAGGACCTTCCTCAATCACGAGGCTGGCGGCTAGAGAGTGAAGGACTTGAGCGCCGGCGCTTTCTTCAGGTAGTTGGCCTAGCGGCAACCTCGCTTGGAGCCGCCGCTTGTACACCGATGGCGGGATCACTCTCAGTTCAGGCTGAGCGGTTGCAAAGCGTGGTTGGACCCACTACTGCCGGTGGATCCGGCGCAGTCCCGGCTTCTACACGGTTGACAACAACTACTTCCCTCCCCATCCCTAGCAATACAGCCGGCAACGCGGCGGTCATCACAGCAGCGCATCTTCAGTTGTTATTGGATTCCGCTACAGATGTCTGCATGTTTCCAGGCGGAGTTGTCGATCTACCAGAAGGCACCTCGTTACGCATCAGGAAGTCGATGCGCATTGAGGGGAACGGAACAACCCTGCGCGTTGCTGGGTCAACTCCGCCAAACTCGCATCTACTCAATGCCGACTCGCTGCGCGACGGCTCACAACTGGAGATCAAGAACCTTCGTATTGAGGGTCCGTCGACTGCAAACTGGGACCCAACCACTGAGAACATCATGGCTGGAATTTCTTGGCAGCTTTACCGCACTTGGAATTCAAAGTTGATCGTTCGTAACGTCACGATTACTGGTGGGTATGGATCTGGCATTCTTCGCGCCGGCGGGGGCGCATTTGAAGTCACCGACTGCGACCTGAGCGGATGGGTTGATGGCATTGCATTCTTTGAATCTCACGGCGGATCGGGCTCATTAGACCTGAGAAATACCATCCTTCGTGCACCTGCGAATT
>JBBDMQ010000379.1:0-11500 GCA_040878245.1 Microthrixaceae bacterium | reverse complement strand
AGTGCAGCTACATGTCTCTGGCATGACCTGTGCATCTTGTGCAGCTCATGTTGAGCAGCGACTTAATCACATTTCGGGTGTGGAAGCTTCAGTGAACTATGCCACCGAACTGGCCACCATCTTGAGCCCGAACGCTCTGAATGAGAACGATCTCATTACAGCCATTACCGAAACGGGCTACTCCGCAGAGCCCCTCTCTGCGCCGAGTGAAGACTCAGACTTTGCACAGCAACAGAAGCTTCGTGCGTTGCGAGATCGACTGATCATCTGCTCGCTACTGACGATTCCAGTTGCCGCTATGGCAATGATTCCCATGTTTCAGGTTGAACATTGGCAGTGGTTCAGCTTGGTCCTTGCTACCCCAGTTGTGCTCTGGGGTGCCTACCCATTCCATCGCTCAACCTGGATAAACCTGCGTCACCGACAGGCCACCATGGACACGCTGATCACGTTGGGCACACTGTCCGCATATTTTTGGTCTCTCTACGAGATGACCACTGGCAGTTCTATGTCTGGCGGGGCTATGTCTGGCGGGGCTATGACAAGCAGCGAGATGGCCGGCATGACGGCTGTCTACTTTGAAGTTGCTACTGCAGTCACCGTGTTCTTGCTTGGCGGTCGATACTTTGAGGCTCGGGCTAAGCAGCGTTCAGGCGCTGCCTTACGGGAGCTTGCCCAGCTAGCAGCTACTGATGTTGTTGTGCTGAGAGATGGCAAAGAGCATCGGCTTCCAACGGCTGAACTGTTGGTGGGCGATTGGTTTGTCGTTCGTCCGGGAGAGAAACTCGCAACAGATGGCAAGGTGATTGAGGGCACTTCGGCGATTGATATGTCGCTTCTTACCGGCGAGTCGGTTCCTGTTGAAGTAGGACCGGGGGATGACGTTACTGGAGCAACAATCAACGCCGGCGGTCGGTTGGTAGTCAAGGCCACCAAAGTGGGTTCGGACACTGCGCTAGCGCAGATAGCCCGACTTGTGAATCAAGCCCAGTCGGGCAAGGCTCCCGTGCAGCGACTTGCCGATCGCGTAGCGAGCGTATTTGTGCCAGTTGTGTTGCTGATTGCTGCACTTACCCTGGCCTACTGGCTACTCACCGGCGCCGACTCTTCAACTGCCTTTAGCGCTGCTGTTGCAGTTTTGATTATTGCGTGTCCTTGTGCGCTTGGGCTTGCAACTCCGACCGCCTTACTTGTTGGAACTGGCCGTGGAGCACAGCTCGGTATTTTGATCAAAGGTCCAGAAATCCTTGAGTCGACGCAGCAAATAGACACTGTTGTGCTGGATAAGACAGGAACCATCACCTCTGGCCAAATGACCCTGATTGAGGTGATTCCCACAGACTCCACGCAGAGCGATCTAGTGCTTCGCCTAGTGGGAGCAGTTGAGGCTGCATCCGAACACCCTGTTGGTCGAGCAATTGCCGCAGCCGCACTTGGTCAAGCGGGTGCACTGCCAGCAGTTGTTGAGTTTCGAAGCGAGCAAGGACGTGGTGTTCTCGGCCAAGTTGAGGGCCACCAAGTTTTTGCTGGCACGCAACTCTTTATGACCGAGAACAACATTGTTGTGAGTGAGCCGCTAGCTGATGCTCAAGTGGCCGCCGAACGGCTTGGCAGAACTGTAGTGATAGCCGCGTGGGATGGAATCGCCCGGGCAGTACTCGTCGTAGCGGATACTCCTCGAGCGAGCAGCCCACAGGCTGTCGCCCGGCTGAGAGCGCTTGGCTTGGTTCCGATTCTGCTCACTGGCGACAACCCAACCACGGCTCATGCGGTTGCTGCTCAGGTGGGGATCACTGAGGTGCTCCCACAGTTGCTGCCGGAGGAGAAGCTTGCACAAATCCAGGCGCTACAGGCGCAGGGAAAGGTGGTGGCAATGGTTGGCGATGGTGTGAATGACGCTGCTGCGCTTGCACAAGCAGACCTTGGGATTGCAATGGGGTCAGGCACCGACGTTGCTATAGCAGCGAGCGATCTCACTTTAGTGAGAAGTGATCTGAATGCTGTTGCTGATGCACTTCAGTTATCTCGCCGAACACTCAGGACTATCAAGGTCAACCTTTTTTGGGCTTTTGCATACAACGTGGCGGCCATCCCACTAGCAGCCGCAGGCCTACTTGATCCGATGATTGCTGGTGCAGCCATGGTCTTGTCCAGCGTCTTTGTAGTGAGCAACAGTTTGCGACTCCGACGCTTTCGACCAGCAGTCTGACTCATACTTATCAGATGCATCTTTCGATCTGGCCAAGTGCTCAGCAATCTTGGCAAAGCATTGTTGAAGTGACTCAACACGCTGAGCGCACTGGCTGGCGGGGAGTGTATTTCTGGGATCATTTTATGGGAGATGGCGCAGGCTTCGGCCCGGCAAACACTCCAACACTTGAGGCATCAGCAGTTCTTGCGGCGCTCGGTGCAACGACGAAGAGACTACGCATTGGATCTTTAGTCTTTGCAAATACCTTTCGGCATCCAGCCCTGCTCGCCAATTGGGCCGCCACAGTTGATGCCGTGACAAACGGAAGGCTAGTCCTAGGGATTGGCACCGGCTGGCAGCAGAATGATCACGAACAATATGGCATTGAACTTCCAAGTCCTGCTGAGCGCATAGCAATGCTTGATGAGGCTTGTCAGGTGATGACCGGACTCTGGCGACAACAGGAAAGCAGCTTCTCAGGAAAGTACTTTCAGCTCAATCGGGCACTCTGTGAGCCCAAGCCAGTTCAAGCACACCTGCCACTACTGATTGGCGGCAAAGGCGATCGCATGTTGGGGCTCGTGGCGCGTTATGCCGACGAGTGGAATATGTGGGGACTAGCTGACGTGATTGCAGAGAGGTCAAAAGTCCTCGATGCACACTGCGAGGCGATAGGTCGTGATCCGGCAAGCATCAAGCGCTCTGCTCAGGCACTTGTGATGGTTACCGAAGATACCAACGCAGCATCAAAGTTCGTGCAAGCTGTTGCACCTCGAGCTGCGATTGCTGGGCCAGTCGAGGTATTCGCCGAGCAGGTGCAACGCTGGTCAGAAGTAGGGGTCACCGAGGTAATCCTGCCTGATGCGGCGCTCGGTAGCGGCGGACAGCGACTAGCGAATCTTGATGCACTCCGAGCGGCAGTACTCTGAAAGCTCATGAGTACCGATTCAGCTAGTCACGACTCGAAAGATCGCCGAAATCGAGTGATCGCCGCGATAGTGACCCTTGTGGTTTTGGTCATTGTATTCGCTGGCATTTTGCCCAAGTTTGGCAACTATGCCGAAGCTTGGGACCTCATCAAAGACATGTCCGTGGCACAACTTGCTGTCCTCGGTACTTCGGTCATTTTTTCTATCTTGGTGTACGTATTTCCCTTTCAGGTCTCACTTCCCGGTCTTCGCTACTGGCCAGCATTCATGATTCGTCAGACCTCGTTCACCATAAGTAACGCTGTGCCAGCAGGAGGGGCAGTTGGCCTTGGTGTGCAATATGGAATGCTTGCTCAGGCTGGGTTTAGCGGTGCCTCAGCTACCGCAGCTATTGGCATTACAAGCGTGTTTAACCTGATGGTGACTCTGGCACTACCGGTACTCGGGGTCCTAGCGCTGCTTTTTGTGACGACGCCAACTACCTCGCAGATAGTTGGCGCAGTTGCCGGCTTAGGAGCGATTGTAGTGATGGTCGGATTCTTTGCGGCGGTGTTACGCAGTGAGGAGAACGCCCGAAAACTTGGCAACAAAGCCGATTTATTGATTGCTTCATTGGCAGATCGATTTCATAAGACTGCGCCATCAAGCATCACCGAACAACTGATTGCCTTTCGTTCCTCCACAGTTGATGTTGTCACTGAGCGCTGGGCGCTCCTGACGGGAACGAACTTTGCTCAGCAGTTTGCGCAGTTCGGCGTCCTGCTGGTGTCGCTTCGGATTATTCAGACGGGTGAATCCACTGAGATTGCAGTAGCTGCGGCCTTTGCGGCCTTTGCGCTAGCTCGCTTGGCAGCGTTTATTCCTGTCACTCCAGGTGGACTTGGCACGGTTGATGCAGCCCTCACCGGATTGCTGGTTGCCTTTGGAGTATCGAACACCGATGCGCTCGCCGCAACGCTGCTCTGGCGTGCTGCGAGTTGGATCCCACAAGTTCTGCTTGGGGTAGTGACCTTTCTGATCTGGAGGGCGCGTTCGGGCAAGATGAAAGCAGCAGTGGCTGCTCAGGCCGCTGCCAGCCCAGTTTGATTCAGCCCAGTTTGATTCAGCCCAGTTTGATTCAACCCAGTTTGATTCAGCACGTTCCGGTACGGCACCTAGCCAGCCAATGGCTCTAGCGGAACGCCTCGGGTGTTGGGGCAAGCCGGGCTAAAGCATTGCGCGTGAGGTATTCCTCTCGGGGAATCTCCGTGATGCCAAGCGAAGAGAGATGTTCTGTTGACCACTGAACATCAATCAGGCCATGTTCGGGAGTATCTCCATATTGGGTCATCTGATCTACTAGCCCCACGAGCGCAGCCTTTGAAGCGTCCGTGCGATGATGAAACATTGATTCGCCCGCAAATAATCCGCCAATGCAGATGCCGTATAAGCCACCAACAAGCTCATCTTCGTACCAGGTCTCTACGCTATGAGCCCAGCCAAGACGGTGTAGCCGTATATACGCAGCCAACATGTCGGCGTTGATCCAACCATGTGGGCGCGATGGGTCTCCACAGGCCCGCATGACGGACTCAAAAGAGGTATTCACCCGAATCTCGAAACGACGCATGGACTTCTTCAGTGATCGACTGATATGTAGGTGGTCAAGCAGCAGCACACCTCGCGGATCTGGTGACCACCAGCCAATGCGCGATCTTCTGCCAATAGGCATAGGAAAGAAACCTGAGCGATAGGCCAACAACAACGTTCCGGGCTCTAGATCAGCTCCGATTGCTACTGGTCCGTCAGGATCTGCGCCTAGAACAGGTGGGAACACCCAAGATGAGTCTGGGGGGTCAGTAGCCACGGACTACAAGATTAAGCCCTCTTGGGGTACTCAAAGAAGCCGTGGCCCGATTTGCGACCTAACTGACCAGCAGAGACCATGCGCCGAAGAACAGGCACAGCCGCATAGTTAGCGTCCCTAAACTCGCTATACAGGGCATCAAGGATCGATACCGAGGTATCTAGGCCCACAAGGTCAAGAAGCGCAAGCGGCCCCATAGGGAAGTTGCAGCCGCCCTTCATGGCAGTGTCGATATCTTCGGCACTCGCTGTTCCGGCTTCGAGCATTCGCACAGCGTTATTCAAATATGGGAAGAGCAGAGCGTTGACTATAAAGCCTGCACGATCTGTGACCTCAACCGCATTTTTTCCGCAGGCTGCAACAAAGGTCTTGGCCTCTGTGACGGTCTCGGCCGAGGCTGTCAGCGGGGCGATGATTTCTACAAGCGCCATAGCGGGGGCGGGATTAAAGAAGTGCACTCCGAGAACCTTTTCAGGTCGGTGAGTTGCCACGGCCATTTCAATAATGGGCAGGGTCGATGTGTTGGTAGCCAAGATCGCCTCGGGCTTGACGATGCTGTCTAGTTCCGTAAACAGCGCTCGCTTGATCTCCAAGTCCTCCACCACAGACTCAATGACCAAGTCGCAATCAACGAGCGCACCGAGGTGATCTGTTGCTGTCACACGAGCCCGAACGGCATCTGCTTCGGACTGTTCAATCTTGTTGCGCTCTACTTGTTTTGCGAGCGACTTCACTAACGAGGCGACCATCGCATCGGCAGAGGATTGCTCCCTTGAACGAAGAACAACCTCGAAGCCAGCCTTCGCTGCAACCTCGGCGATGCCAGATCCCATAATGCCCGAACCAAGAATTCCCACTCGTTGAATGCTCATGACCTAGAGGCTAGTCACGGCTACGTGCCCGGCTGCAAGTCTCAACGTGCGAGAATCTGTATCAGTTTGATCTGAAGGATGGTTTATGAACGGCATTTTGGCACTAGTTGGCGGTGAGGAATTCACTGCCGGTTGTAGTTTTGATGAGGGATTACTGGCCGACGTCACCGAGGTATTACTTATTCCCGCAGCACTCGCCTATGAAAATCCGGGCGAGGTGATTGCACGGGCTGAGGCATATTTTGCTGCTTTCGGGGTGGGGGTACAGGTACTTGATTGTTATCGACGCGCAGAAGCCTTGGAGTTGCTGCCTGCTGAACTCGCTGCTTCCGCACAGTTGATCTATCTGACCGGCGGCTCGCCAATGCATCTTCGTTCAGTGCTCAAAGACACCCCCCTGTTTGAGTCCATCATCGGTGCATGGCAAGCCGGTGCCACCATCGTGGCCGCTGGAGAGGCTGCATCAGTTCTGTGCAGTTCTATGGTGGACAGCCGAGGCGGGGCGTTCACGATTGGCCTCGATCTGATTCAGACCATGACTGTCATTCCGCGATATAACCAGTGGTCGCAAGAGAAATGGCATCGAACGGTGGAGTTGGCCAAATCGGGACTTGAAGTAGTTGGTATCGATGAGGCAACTGCACTGATCCGCTCAGCAGATGGGCGCTGGAGCGTTGAAGGTGCCGGAACGATTCATGTGTTTACCAATGGGTCGCGCTCAGATATTTCGGCGCTGAGCACAGACCTGAACCAGTAATCCAGACCTGAACCAGTAATCCAGACCTGAACCAGCCCACCCAACTGCTAGCAGGTTTAGCTCTCGTTGATTGTCACAGAGTTGATCAGTACAGCTTTGCTCGGTTCTTGAGTCGGGGTTGAAAGAGCGCCGATTTGGTCAACCACTGCTTGGCCCTCAGTTACTTGACCGAAGAAAGAGTACAAAGGCTGAAGCTGCTTGCCGCCGCCTGGAAGCACCACAAAGAACTGGCTGCCATTAGTAGCCGGCCCAGCGTTCGCCATAGCAAGCGAGTAATCAGCATAGGCATCTGATGACTTGGGAAGCTCATCTTCAAACTCGTATCCAAGGTCATTATTGCCCCAAGGAGCGCCGTCGCCATCGCCTGCTTGGATGACAAATCCGGCCACAATGCGGTGGAAAGGAACACCGTCGTAATAGTGGTACCGGCTCAGTACCACAAAGTTATTGACTGTTTTCGGGGCCGCTGCAGAATCTAGCTCTGCGGTAAAAGAACCCTCGGTGGTGTCGAAGGTGGCCGTGTAGTTTGCACCCTTTTTCAGGCAATCGGGCGGGGGACCAGCAAATACCTGAACACGCTCAGCTGACCCATCTGCCGGAGGACAGGTTGTGGGGTCAGTCAGGGTTGCTCCAGTTGGCGGTTCGGGCAGATCTGCAGCTGCTTGACTTGGGTCACCCGCAACCGTGGTGCTGCTCGTTGAGTCAGAAGCGATTGTTGTTTCGGTGGTTTTGGTCGAGGCAGACTCATCTGAGTTCTTGCCAGTGAGCAAGACAACGGCACCAATGACCACCGCTACTGCTAACACTGCTCCCAAAATAGTCAGGGTCTTTCTAGTGCGTGCCTTCGATTCAAGCTCGGCTTGGGCTGCATTCAGCCGGTTGCGATGCTCTTGTTGACGTGCATGCTTCTCTGCGTTATTTCCCACAATGAGGAATCGTAGCCAATCTGAGCTGTAGTGAGCAGCTTGGCCGGTGTTAGCGTTTAGGACGTGGCACTCTTCGTACAAAAGTTTGGTGGGACTTCCGTAGCTGACCCCTCCCGTATACGCGATGTTGCTGATCATGTTGCTCGCTGTAGACGGCGTGGTGATCAGGTAGTGCTCGTTATCTCCGCTATGGGCAAAGAGACTGATGAGTTGCTTCGCCTAGCCCATGAGGTTTCAGAGATTCGGCCAGGCCGAGAAATGGACATGCTGATTACTGCCGGTGAGCGAAAAGCAGTGGCTCTAGTCTCTATGGCTCTTCACGCAGTGGGAGTTGATTCCGAGAGCTACACCGGAAGTCAGGCAGGATTCCTCACTGATACGAACCACACCAACGCAAAGATTCTGGAAGTACATGCAGATCGAATTTCTGAGGCCCTCAAGGCCGGACGAGTGCCAGTCGTAGCTGGCTCCCAAGGTATGTCGACTGATCGTGACGTCACCTTTTTGGGGCGAGGCGGCTCAGATACCACGGCCGTTGCCTTAGCAAAGGCGCTTGGCGCTGACGCCTGCGAGCTGTATACCGATGTGTCGGGCGTGTTTACCACCGACCCGCGCGTGGTAGATACGGCAAGAAAGATACACCGCATCTCATTCGATGAGATGCTTGAAATGACTGCAGCAGGTTGCCCAAAACCGGCAATGCGCTCAGTTGAATTTGCCCACCGTCATCGGGTGCCCCTACATGTGAGATCTGCATTCACATGGGAGGTCGGCACCTGGGTAACTGAAGAGGATCCCGATATGGAAGAAGCCGTTATTCGTGCCGTGGTCGCCGATTTGTCAGAGGCGAAAGTTACCGTGAGTGGAGTGCCCGATCAGCCGGGCATTGCTGCGAACTTATTCCGGCGGCTCGCGGATGCTGATGTAAATGTCGACATGATTGTTCAGAACGCATCTGAGGGCGGAGTCACAGATATCTCGTTTACAGTGCCGCGACTCGAACTCGACCGTTCCTTGCAAATTTGTGAGGATAAGCAGGCTGAGATTGGGGCGGAGCATGTCACTGCGGGACATGGAATTGCCAAAGTGAGCGTCGTAGGAGCCGGTATGAAGTCAAACCCTGGCGTTGCGGCAACCGTGTTTGAGACCTTGGCCACAAACGAAGTCAACATTGAGATGATCTCAACCTCGGCCATCCGGATCTCTTGTGTCATTGCAGAGGAACATGCCGATACGGCGGTGCGAGTTTTGCACGATGTGTTTGAACTCGAAAGAACAGAATTTTAATCGCCGACAAGGGCATAGATCACGTGATCGGCATGGCTGGTTTTTCTGACATGTTTAACAGCTAGGCCCTGGGCAAGGCCGATGCCGAGTCGAGTAGCGGACACTCACTGAGTCTGTCGCATAGCGGTCGAGAAGTATCCTGTAGGGCTATGAGTTTTTCTTCCACCCCGACCTTCGGTATTTTCGGCGCAACCGGTCAAGTTGGCAGCGTGATGCGCAGTCTGCTGGCGCAAAGGAACGTTCCCATCGGTTCAATCCGTTTTTTTGCTTCTGCCCGCTCGGCCGGCACTCGCCTGGCTTGGCGTGATGGTGAAGTAGTTGTTGAAGACACTGCGACTGCGGATTTTTCTGGGATTGACATTGCTCTGTTCTCAAACGGTGCGAGCAGTTCCCGGGAGTTCGCACCCCAGGTTGCTGCTGCTGGCGCAATGGTTGTTGATAATTACTCTGCCTGGCGAATGGACCCTGAAGTGCCCCTCGTGGTTGCCGAGGTCAATCCAGAGGCCCTGCAGCGAATCCCGCTGGGTATCGTTGCGAATCCAAATTGCACCACGATGGCCGCCATGCCTGTGCTCAAACCGCTCGACAGCGAGGCGGGGTTGCGGCGACTCGTGGTGAGCACCTATCAAGCAGTTTCTGGTGCTGGCGTTGCTGGGGTTGAGGAACTCGCTTCTCAGATAGCTGCTGCTGGCACTCAAGCTAGCGAACTCACGTATAGCGGGCAGGCGATTGAGCTTCCTGATGGGGTCAGTTTTTCACGAACTATTGGGTTCAACGTGGTGCCATTTGCGGGCTCTCTTGCACCCGACGGATCCGAAGAGACCGACGAGGAACAGAAACTGCGCAACGAGAGCCGCAAGATTCTTGGTTTGCCAGAGCTTCGAGTTTCGGGCACCTGCGTTCGCGTACCAGTATTTACCGGTCATTCGCTAGCAATCAACGCCGAGTTTGATTCGCCCATCAGCGCCCTGAGAGCCCGAGAGGTCCTTGCTACTGCTCCCGGTGTGACACTCAGCGATGTGCCGAATCCGCTTCAGGCTGCAGGTCAAGACGCCTGCTTTGTTGGTCGGATCCGTAACGATCTCTCGGTAGAAAACGGTTTGGCGCTCTTCGTGTCAAATGACAATCTTCGAAAAGGAGCTGCGCTGAACACCATCCAGATTGCGGAACTGCTGATCTCGGGATTTTGAGAGTGATGTAATGACTCAGGCAGGCGGGTTGGTGACGTACCTAGAAGCAGCTTCTTCCAGAGAGATTCCCATCTGATTGGCAAGTGAGGCTACCCAAGCAATGACATCGCCAAACTCATGTAGCTGCTGTTCGGGAGTACCTTTGCGAACTGCCTGTGCAAGCTCGCCAACCTCTTCACAAAGCCAAGCAACCGTGGCGGGGATTCCTCGCTCTTGGTCGGCTTCGCCGTAGAGGTCTTGCATCAACTGCTGAAAGGCTGAGAGCTCCATGCGGAGACGTTATCTCGGCATGGCCGGTGAGGGGCTCAGCTGCGCATGAATACTTGCACGGTAAACAGCGTGCGCTGGCCATTGCAGCTTCCCCAGACTGCGCCAGCGCCCATTGAGTTGAAGCTTCGATCCAAGATGTTGGCACGGTGACCAGGTGAGTTGAGATAGGCGGTATGGATCTGATCGTTATTACCACCTCGACCGACGTTCTCTCCGAGCTTGCGCCATTCGGCAGGTGCGCCATCAGACAGGGTGGAGTGACGAATGCGGCACTCGTCTCGAAGTTGCGCAGCCCACGCATCGGCTTTCATATTCAAGGTGACGTGTTCGGTGAGTGCTGGTAGACCGTTTTGTGCACGAGTCCAGTTGACTGCGTTTATCACTGCGAGGCGGTCTGCATCGGTTGATTCACAAGATGCGAGTACTGCTGTGCCTAGGACCAATGCCAGAAGGGCAAGAATAAATCGAAGGCTGGTTCGCTGAAACCGTTGAGTTGTTGTGGGGGCGGGTGTGCCGTTCATGAATATGTTTTCGGCTTGCTATTCCTTCACCTTGACTTTTGTTTCAGATTTTCCACTGGCTCGCAGTTCCAAGAGCGAGCTGATCTGAAAAACTAAAGATCACCTAGCCCAAGAAGGCCAGGTGATCTACGTGGTCGGGTGAGGGAGATTTGAACTCCCGACCTCCTCGTCCCGAACGAGGCGCGCTACCAAGCTGCGCTACCACCCGGATTGCGTTGTGATCGTAGTTGTTAGGAGGACTCAGCGGTAGCAGGCAACATTTCTAATGCTGGTTCTTTGCCCTCGGTGTAAGAGCCGCCGGAGAGGACCTGCTGAGCTGCTCTGCTAACTCGCAAGGAGTTGAGCGGCTTGACTAGCCACCCGTCGGCCCCACTTTGACCTGCAATAAACACATCTGCAGACCGGTCAAGAAGAATCAGGATCTTCTGAGTATCAATGCGTCCGAAGCTCTCTTCGTTGCGCAAACCCATACATGTAGCAACTCCGCCCATATTGCCAATCTGTAAGTCCAACACAACAAGCGAAGGCTCCAAGCTGCGGACTGCAGCTAAGACTTCTCTGCCTGCAGTGACTCGTGCTACCTGAGTGCTTGAGTCGGCTAGCGCAGCATCGATACCGTCGAAGACCTCGTCGGCATCAGTAGCAACCAGAATGATTTGAGGAGTTGAAGTGCTCACGATGCCGAGGTTACCGCGCTGTCGAACATTGCTT
>JBBDMQ010000378.1:0-11537 GCA_040878245.1 Microthrixaceae bacterium | reverse complement strand
TGAAGTACTGGCCCAACTGTTCGTAGGTCAGTTTCGGCAAAGCTGAACCCTCGCCAATAGTCGATTCGTTCGGAACAAATATCTCCCCAGAAGTAAGTGCTATTTGGGTCGTGACCAGTGAAACTCGGTCGGTGTGGTTGGAGCACGCGCTGAGCTAGTCGGTAGGCAGCAGCGGTTGCACCACTCACCCGAGCTGAGCCGGCATACATGGCCTCTGCATTTGCAGCATGATCTGCACCGCACCTTGGTTTGTGGCCAAAGAGTTTCTCGAATTTGTCTAACGCTGCAATCGTTTGCTCCCGGGTTGAGCTGCGATCAGTAGCGTTGTGATAGCCAATTTCGTGGCCCTGAGCTTGCAGGTCTAACACCCAGCGAAGATAGTCAGGATCCTCACAGGTTGAACCGCCGGTGGTGCGCTGTGCGCCAGGCTCATCAACCCAAACAGACTTAGTAATGGCAAAACCCAACTCGTTGAACAGTTCGTAAACTGCGGGGCCGTTGCGCAGTGTGGTCCAGTCAGTGTCGTCAAAAATGCTGAATCCAAACTTAAATCCTGTTGGCAAAAAACTACTTTGGGAAACTGGCGTTTCGCTGGCAGTCTGCTCGGGAGGAGTCACGGTGTCACCTGCCAGCCGTTTGCGATAGGGCTTGCAGCCATAGCGGAGCGATCACTGCTACATCATGGTGAGAGCGCACGTATTCGTGCAACCGCTCACCCATCTCTTCAGCTTGACTCGAACTTGCCAGAACCTGCTGAACGAGATCAACAAAATCGCTCATGTTTTGCGAAGGGCAGAACAATCCCCGACCACTAGCTAGCAATGAGGGAAGCCCACCAGTGGGCATGGCCACTACGGCGCTGCGATGCAGTCCAGCTTCGAGGGCAACGAGCGGCATCGGGTCCTCTCGACTCGGCAGAATGAACACCCGGGCATGCGAAAGTATCTCCCACGGGTTGGGTTGAGCGGCAAACCAAGTGACTGGATCGGCTCGACCAATAGCTGTGACATTTTGGCCCTGTGGCCTGCCGCCCACCCAGCCAACTTTGGCGGAGCTACCCGAGCGGATCAGCTCATGCGCAATAGCGGCAAGGCGGTCTGTCCCTTTGCGCCAACCCGGGGTACCTGCTCCCAAGACCCATTGCTCGCCGTCTGTCAGAGGCTGGCCTTCAGAAACTCCACTCGCAATAGGTTCAAGAGCGGCGGAGTGAGCAGTGTCAGCGAAATCAACACAGCCTGGCATCATGACCATTTTGCCAAGCTGTGCACCGCGCCTGGCTGCGAGCTGCGCCACCGGCTCGCTCACCGTCATCACCGTTTTAGCTCGCTCAAATGCAGCTGCTTGGAGTTGAAGAGGAATCGACCGATCAAGAGCAATCTCAAGCTCTTGCAGATGTAAAGCTATCGGTACGTTACGGCTGACCACCTCGGCCACAGGCCAAGCTCCAGCGCCGTGGACGAGCAGCACATCTGGTTGCGGCCGACGCATCAGCTTCGCTCGCCAAGCTGCTTGCCGAATAAGACTTCCGGCTCGGCTCATGCCTACGGTGATAAAGCCAAGCGAGGCAGCCGAAGAGAGTGATCTGCGGTCGGTGGGTTCGAGCACAGTGACTGATGCACATAAGGCCTGAACTGTGCTGAGGAGCGGACCACCAAAGATGGCAACTACGTGAACCGACTGTTGTTGGCTGCTAGGTGTGGCTCGTAGCAATCGGGAGAGCAGCACTGGAACCCCGGTGAGTGACAAATCGTGCACAGCAATCCATGTCACTGGCCCTTGGCGCTGCTCTTCGGCTCCGTCCGCTGGGCTTGTATGAATTGGGCTTGTATGAATTGGGCTGTTACTCATTGGGGTTTGATCTACCGAACTTGAGTTCACTGGGCCAGCACCTTCCACAAGGCCGGGGCCATCTGTTCGACTAGATGAGTAGCCGTGACCCAGTCGCCGAGTTGGTTTCCCACAGCCTCTCGCTCAATCGGATTATTGAGGAGCACTGCTATTGCCGCACTCATGCCAAGGGTGTCCCCAATAGGAAGCAGTAGTTCTAGGTGTCCAACTGCGCTCAGCATGTCAATCACACCGCCAGACTCAAAGCCGAGCACAGCCTTCCGTGCTGCTGCGGCCTCTAGTACCGATAGGGGAAATGGATCTTCAATCGCCGTTGAAACCACAAGATCGGCCGCTGCAAAATAACGAGCCGAGTCCTCAGTATTCGGCAGCAGTAGCAGTGAGTCCTCTAATCCTGCTTGAACAATGTTTTGGCTCATCTCTAGCCAACCTGAACTTCCCGGCTGACCGCCAAGCCATACGCCGCGCGGTCTGCTTGGTTGACTCTGCAGTGTTGCGAGAAGGTCGACGAAGCGCTCAGGTCCCTTGCGATGACTCAAAGCGCCGACACTTAAGATGATGGGTCGCAGTGAACCATCTGACATCTGCTCGCGGGCTTCCGCCACCGACTGTGCCGATGGGCTCGGTGGCTCAATGAATTCCTCGACCACGAACACCCGCAGCGGGTCTATACCAAGTCGTTCAGTCAGCATGGTGGCCACCGCCTGACTAGCAGCAGCAAAACGGTCCACCGCTTCAAGCAACTCTTGGCGCACAACAGGAGATGCGGGAAGAACTCGCTCGGCTACGCCGTCGAGTTCATGAACATGACAGACCAATCTCGGCGGAATGCCTGCCCGAGCCTTTCGGGCGGCAAGTAACTGAGCAGTGCTGAGCGCTGCAAGTGTGTTGGCAACAACAATCTGCGAATCCGGCACACCTTTGAGCCGCAGAGCCTGAAGCCTTGCTGGGAGTGTTACCGGATGCCCCAAAGCAGCCGTCAGCGAACTCAGGTAACCGATGCTGTTGGCCCAACCGGCCGAGAGCAACTGCGTGGGTGCAACCTTGCAGTAGTCCTGATAGAGCGGCCCACCGGAGAGCAGCAGTAGTTGCGTGCCTTGCACATCTTGTTGCTGAAGCCACCGAAGGAACGACAACAACATGACGGGGGCGCCAGTGCGGCTGGCGTCGTGGCCCACAAAGGTGAGGGTGGGGCTCAAACTCGGCAAATTCACAACTCAATCAGTCAGCAGAGGAAGCACCTAAGGTGTGGGCTTTTATTTGATCTGACTCGTCGGCGACTCGGCTTCCATAGGAGTACGCAAGTTTGCCGCCAAGCCAGCCTCCGACCAACAAAATGGCTACACCAAGAATGCTCAATACCAGGGCAATAGTCGGAGTTCCATTGAGATACTGATCTGGATCAGCTCGACGCACAAAGAACCCAACAACAAAGCACAGCAGCACGACATCCATCAGTATGAGATGTCGTGTCGCAACTGCATAAGCGCGGGTCCCCTTCGTGAGACGTCGATAGTCGATCAGCCCAAAAAGAGAGGCAATAATGCCGCCCACAATACCAATCAGCGACAACCAGACTGCAGGGCGGCCATAGGCTCGACCCTCGAGCGTTACCGAGGCAATATCGAACGCAAGCGTCGCCACAAACGCACCAATCGGAATGGTGACCAACATGGGGTGAATAGGGTGCCCGTATGGACCAGCAGCAGCCATGGCTGGCCGGTGCGCTGCGCGCATCGAGCGCTCAGGTTGATCAGTTGCTCCTACTGGCTGCTGATCTTCTGGCTGCTCGTCCACTGGCTGCTCGGCCGCTGAGTGTGGAACTGAGATTTCATCGGCTGACTCAGTCTCATCAGTTACATCAGTCTCATCAGCCACATCTGTCAGGTTATTTTCATCATTATCCATGATTCCCCCATTGCGTTGCTGAGCGGTCGGTTGCATCACTAGCTATATATTGTTGCCGATCCTGCTGCTGCCATGCGCTATACAGCAAACTATTGCGAATGAACAGGTCTTCCCCATCTGAGGAATTTTGGAGCCAAGACACTCAGGTGGCGGCATTTTCGGCAAACACCAAAGTGCTTATATATGAGAGAGACCTGATGACACGAGGGATCGCTGCCGCTGCAGTGAGTGGGGTTACGCAAGAAGTTCACGCAGTCGGTGTGGGCGCTGGACGAGAATTGCCAGCAATTCGTGCGCTGCTGCCCGTGGCCAAAATTCATGCATGGGATGTTGCCGAACCAATGGTTCAGGCCTGCGAGGCCTTGATACAAGCCCAAGGCATGACCAACTTGAGTGTGGGGCAGGCAGACATAACTGAACTAGGTAAACACCGCCCGCATGCAGACTTAGTGGTGCTGCTTAACGCAGTTTTGTGTTACGTCACATCCCTCAAAGAACAATTGTGTGCTTTTGAAGCACTGCACAGCTTGCTGCGACCTGGCGGTACCATTGCGGCCGTAGTTCACCAGCGTAATGGCCGGCCCGATTGGGCACTGTGGTTTGCCGCAAGGTCATTACTCAGTGCCTGTTCTTTAGTAAAGGGCAGTGCAGGAGACCGCAAAATCTCTCACGGCAATTCCACCATGTTGTTTCACCACTTCACACTAAAAGAAGTTGGCTCATTACTGAGTACCGTTGGCTTTGAGCAGGTTTCCATGAGTTCATTACGCCAATGGTCGAAAAGCTCGGGTCATAAAATCCCGCTGAACTCCCCGAACCCGCTACTCGTTACTGCAGTTCGTTCCTGACTTGCCTCACTTACTGCTTCGCAGCCGAACTAACGATTGAATCGCTGTGATGAGTTGCATCGGATGGCCTGTAGTCTGGGAGTGCATGGGGAACACGAAAAGATGAAGGTAGTCGTCACTGGCGGGGCAGGTTTTATAGGCGCCAATCTTTGTCGCGCCCTGATTCAGACCGGCGAAGTAGATCAGATTCTCGTGCTTGACGATGTGTCTACCGGATTCTGGTCAAACCTTGACGGGGTAGATGTTGAGCGGGTTGAAGGCAGCATCTTGGATATATCGACTCTTCACGACTGTGTGAATGGTGCCGACTCGGTAGTACACCTTGCTGCGCGACCATCAGTGCCGCGCTCCATTGCAGAGCCGGTTCCCTCGCATCAGGCAAATGCAACAGGCACGATGAACGTACTTGAAGCGGCTCGCCAAGCTGGAAACTGCCAAGTCGTTGTTTCTTCGTCTTCATCGGTGTACGGGGCAAACCCAACACTTCCGAAGCACGAGGACCTAGCGCCTAGGCCGATGAGTCCGTATGCGGCCTCAAAGCTGGCCGCCGAGTCATACACACTTGCCTGGCAGCACAGCTACGGGATGCCCACACTGGCCTTTCGGTTCTTTAACGTCTTTGGCCCCTTGCAGGCTGCGGGACATGCGTATGCCGCTGTTGTGCCAGCATTTATTTCGGCTGCGCTCGCAGGAGAGCCGCTAGTTGTACACGGAGATGGCACACAAACTCGCGACTTTACTTATGTCGAAACTGTCTGCAACGTTCTGACCGATGCAGTTCTTCGGCGAGTGTCTAGCACTGAGCCAACCAACTTGGCTTTCGGAACGCGAACCACCTTGCTCGAGGTGATTGCGCTTCTCGAAGAACTGTTAGATCAGAAGTTAACTGTTCAGTTCACACAAACCCGCGCTGGCGATGTGCCACATTCACAAGCGGCCAACGAACGCCTGCGAGAGTTGTTCCCAAATGTTCAGCCAGTTGACTTAAAAACTGGCCTCTTAGCGACCATCAACTGGTTCATGAGCCTGCCTGCTTCATGAGCATGCCTGCATAAAATTGCTCGGCGGTTGAACTGCCCACAGAACTCTTATGACTGTGCAGGCAAACGGGGAGCAGAACTGGTGCTCGATGCTCGAAGATCAATTACTGGATCCTCAAGGTACGGATCGTTAAATGCTGCCAGAGCCGGTGTCATTGACGGGACCTCTACACGCTGCACCATCGGATGCTCCGAAGCAGTTGGCAGTTCATCTGGTGAGAACAACACTTCATGCATTTTTTCGCCAGGCCGTAACCCGGTATAGACAATTTCGACGCTGCGATCACACTCTGCAATCAAACGGCGGGCAAGGTCAGCAATCTTGACCGGCTCACCCATATCTAGAACCAGCACTTCGCCGTCATGAGAGAGCGCTCCGGCTTGGATCACAAGCTCACAGGCCTCGGGGATGGTCATAAAGAATCGGGTGACTTCTGGGTGAGTCACCGTAATTGGGCCACCCTGAGCAATTTGTTCACGGAACAGCGGAAGTACCGATCCGCGGCTACCCAAGACGTTGCCAAAGCGCACGCTGAGATAGGTGCCAGAGTTTATTTCCCCAGCATGCGAGGTGAGTTGCTCGGCGATGCGCTTTGTTTGGCCAAGCACCGATGATGCGTCGGCGGCTTTATCAGTAGAAATATTCACAAAGCGCCCAACTTCAAACTCGCCGGCTAACTCCAGTAGATTTTGCGTGCCCCATACGTTGGTCTTCCAACCTTCTTCGGCATACATTTCGAGCAGGGGCAGATGCTTAAGTGCAGCAGCGTGGAAAACAACCTCTGGACGGTGCTCTTCAAACACCTGACGAAGGCGACCACTGTCACGGATGCAGCAAACCACCAAATCTCGGCTATCGAGTAAACCCCGGCCTTCAATCGAAATCTGCACCGCCTGCAAGGCAGACTCGTCTCGATCCAACATGACCAAAGATTCGGGAGCGAATCGGTGAATCTGACGGCAGAGCTCGGACCCAATCGAACCTCCGGCCCCCGTCACAAGAACTCGCTTGCCGGTGAGGTAACCAGCAACTGACTCGATATCAAGCGACAACTCACGGCGACCAAGAAGGTCTGCTTCGGTGAGTGGGCGAATATCGGCCACGTTGACGCCGACACCAAACATTTCATCTACCGGCGGGAGGATGAGGGTCTGAAGTTCAAGTTCGTCTGCACGCTTGGCAATATCTCGGATGAACTCGCCCGAGGCAGAGGGCATGGCAAGAATGATGTGCCGGGCGCCAGTTTGCTCTACTACCCGAGCGAGCGATGAGCGGTCGCCACAAACCTTGACGCCCTTGATACGTAGGTTGCGAAGATCTGGGTTGTCATCAATCACTGCGACTGGGTGAAAGGGGCCCGCTTTGACCATGGCCGTCACTACTTGAAGCCCACCCGAACCTGCGCCGACCACAATGATCGGCATGCGATCGTCCCCTTCGGCTCGGGTCCACTTTTCGAGCCGCTGCCTCCAGACCAAGCGTCCGGCGCACATAATTCCTAAGGCAATAAATCCCGACATTACGGAGGCACTCACTGGGATGGGTCGCAGACCGGGGCTAAATGCGTCGGCTGCGGCAACGAGTACCGTCACACAGGAGACCACCCTGAGTGTGCCGAGAATTTCATCAAAAGTCCCATAACGCCAACGGTGCACATACAGCCCGCCAAGACGGCCAAGCACAAGTTGCGCCACCATGGCTATTGATCCCAAGCCAATCAAGCCAAGAAAATTGACCTGATCGAATTGAAGTTCATAGCGGAGAAGCGTCGCTAACCAGAGACCCAACAGCCATGCGCCACAATCAAAACCTGCTTGCAGAACAAACCGATATTTTGTAACTATTTCATTCACTCAACTGCCCCCAGTTGCTCAGAATTGGTTGCCGCACCCCGCACAGTCAACCTATGCATAAGAAGTACAGCACTCATTATGCCGATTTGCAAGCAAAAAGCGAACGGAGTTCAGTAGGTAATTGTCTATACTACTGAGGGTGTTCGTAACACCACGGTGGCGGGTAGAACGGGATGATCCGGCAACCTCGGGACATGCCGGCGGAACTTACTGAAGGGAAATCATGGGGCGCGAAGTAGACAGAAAAGTGGACCGAGTAGTTGTCATTGGCCAAGGGTATGTGGGGTTGCCAGTAGCTGTTCGTGCCGTACTTGGCGGCTATGACGTCTTGGGGTTTGAGGTGGATACGGGCAAAGTCGCGGCTCTCAATGCTGGTACGTCTCATGTTGAAGACATCACGGCCGAGGCCATGTCTCAGATTCTTGCCACAGGCAGGTATCGGGCAACCGCAGACTATGACGACCTCGGCGGGTTTGATATTGCAGTGATCTCTGTGCCGACACCAATGGGCGAGGGGGTCCCTGACCTGTCGTTCATCGAGAGCGCTGCGAGTTCACTAGCTCCCTATATCTCGCCCGGTTGCACCGTCATTCTTGAATCGACCACCTACCCGGGAACTACCGAAGAGTTGGTCGCACCCTTGCTCGAAGAGGGATCGGGGCTACAGGCAGGTGCCGACTTTCACTTGGGCTACAGCCCAGAAAGAATCGACCCAGGAAACCCCACCTGGAGGCTAGAAAACACCCCCAAAGTTGTCTCGGGAATCGACGCCGACTCATTGGCCTCCGTTCAGGGATTCTTTGACCGACTTGTGGAGCGCACTGTTCCCGTATCGGGCACTCGAGAAGCAGAACTCACCAAGTTGCTAGAAAACACATTCAGGCATGTCAACATTGCACTCGTTAACGAACTAGCCATGTTTGCTAAGGACCTTGGTATCGATGTTTGGGAATCAATCGATGCCGCATCAACGAAGCCCTTTGGGTATATGCGGTTTACACCCGGTCCGGGGGTTGGCGGACACTGTCTTCCGATTGATCCCTCGTATCTGTCTTGGCAAGTCGAGCGTTCACTCGGACAAACCTTTCGGTTTGTGGAACTCGCGAACGATGTTAACGAGCACATGCCGGACTATGTCGTTCGACGGGTCCAAGCTCTGCTGAACGATCATTCCAAATCGGTCAAGGGGTCAAAGGTGCTTGTATTCGGGCTTGCCTACAAGGCCGACACGAGCGACGCAAGAGAGACACCATCTCGACCAATCATTGCAAAGCTACAAACTCTTGGAGCATTGGTTGAGCTTGTTGATCCTCATGTTGCAGTCGCACAGTTTCCCGAGGATGCGACGCGAGTAGAGGGCACTCAAGCAGATCTTGACAACGCCGATTTGATCCTGTTCCTTGTCGACCACTCCAGCTTTGATCGAGACATGATCGCTGCTGCGAGTTCACCCGTGTTGGACTGCCGGAAAGCATTGAAAGGCGACCAAGTCAATTACTTGTAGTGCCTTCAAGAATCTTTTCGCTAGCGCTTGCGACCAAGTAGTCGTTGTCTGAGCGATGCTTGCCGCTGCTTGGGCAAGTTAACTTCTTTCCTAGCCCTGTGCACTAACCAAGTTGGCAAACCGGGCAGTAGTTCATCGGCCTGTCGCACTGCCGCAAAAACTTTTGCAGTTGCCCCAAGCCTGCTTGAACACTCGACTGCTGCTGCTAGTAGTCGCTCCGATCTTGGTGCAGTGAGCACCACTTCTCGAAGTTGAGCAATGCTTGCCCCGTAAGCATGGGGGTCGGCGCTTTGAGAGGGGGAACTATCTTCCCTTTGGCCGAGGGCTGTCCCCTCGGTGCACGCAGCAACACAGGCAGCAACAAACCGGTGTTCGGGATGCAACCCAAGCACCCACTGATCACGAATGGCCACTGGAACCGAACGAACGTGGAACTCTTCAGGGTCTACCAGCATCCCAAATGGACCAGCAGCAAGAGTGAGGTGAAGATCAATAGGAATCTGGGCTAAGGAAGGGTGATGCATTCGGTATTCCATCTGGGAATTACTTGCCTTATTGCTGAGCCTTCGTGACTCTGACTCAAACCCCTCACTCGCTAGGTGATCAACAAATCGATCAATATCGCCACCCCGGATCAGTAGCTCAAGCCGACCAAGGTCGCAGAAATGTTCAGGAACCCGTCCATCAAACATCTGCACAAGCGTGCCGCACGCTACTGGCTGTACCCCTACTTCGGATGCAATTCGCTGCACCCATATCAGCGCATCGATAACTTCATTTGCGTGCAGCTGAGCTAGTTGATGCTTGCGCAAAATCTGGTCTCTCGTAACTGCTGAGACCTGCAACAGGTCTCGGCTGAGTAGCTCAACTGCCAACCCCGTGGGCAACTCGCTCAGCTGGTCATTGACGGACAGGTCAAGTTGAGACCACAATCGCTTCGCAGTAGCTGCAGTGGGGCAACCAGGCAGTCCAAAAGCGGCGGGAGTTGGCCAAACCTTGGGTCGTTGGCTTGCAAGCTGCCGCAGAGAATCTGCTATGAGTTCTTCTCCTTGATCAGCTGTCAATACTTCTGCCTGTTCGTTGCTGTTCGCTCGAAGCAGAAGTGCGTCTTGATCAAACCTTATGAGATCTGCTTTGAGCACTGCTTGCTCAAGCCCCTGAGTACCGTGATGCTGCAAGTCACCAAGGCGAAACGACACTGCTAGGCGGCGAGGATCGGGGGGATCTAGTGCCAGCAAGCCTTGGACAACTCCTCGGGAAAGATCGGGAGTGCTTGGGGCAGTTACAGATACGCAGCTAGCACCCAGCACAAGTTGCGCAATCATCTCTAGGGCAATTCCTCTGTCAGGGAATTCAGCAGACTGTTCGTCTGAGATACACCCAAGAAGTTCTGAGGTGGTCTGTGCCAGGCTGAGCGGCCTGATCAGGCTCTCCGGTGCCTCGTCTAGAACGGGTTCTATGTTCAGGGAGTCAATGGTCGGCTCATCCTCCCCCTCGGTCAGAACGAGGATCACACCAACGGCGCAATGCGACACGAGCTGAGCCGAACAACTAGCGGCCTGAAACTGCGGTTCTTCATAAGGCCCCTCAACCCAGCGCGGGCCCGGAGTTCCAAGGACAGTTCGGGTTCCATCAAGAAGCACAAGATCATCTGTTGTCAGGAAGCGAGCTCCGCACCGAAACAACTCTTCAAGCATTTCCGAACGGCAATCCGGCGTTCCGCCGACAATCAACACACCATGTCCGTTCAACTCAACGCAAGGCACGCGCAGGTGGAGAGCTGTTGGGTCTAAGTCTCCTGAGATTTTCAGCAATGCGCTCCACAAAGAAAGGAACAGCTCATTGATTCCAGAGCCGGTTGCAATCTCCTCAAGGTCATCGTTGCACAGCTGCCAGCTACCGACAGTCTGAACCAGCGAGCCGCCAGCAGTGCTGAGTGCAGTTCCCTGAACGGCCGCTGGCTCTGGAGTCGGCTCGCCCTGAAGGCGCAACACAAGCCTTGTCTTGGCATCAACCTCCTCCCAGATCACGTGTGCTCCTGCCGAAGCTTGACCGGGCCGCCCTATGGAGCTTTGCGGCGTCGAATGAGCATCCGAATTCGGAACAATCAGATCAGCTAGCACCCCAAGTACGGCCTCGTTAAAGTCCCCACATAATTCAACTTGCCCGAGCGGAAGCTGAAGCAGAGCTTTCAGCTCGCCAAATGGGGTGGTTTGGTCCAGAGTTTGACCTTGTGAATATGCACCCCAAGAAGCATCCCAATCAGGATCCTCTGCAGCCAGGCCAAAATCCGCCTTATCGGCCTTAAACTTTGAGCGACGCTTTCGTTGGGAAGGCGCGCTGGGATCGGCGACTGGGTTATTACTCATAACAATCTGTGGAGTTAGCCAACACAGCCCCCAAGGTTACACCGCTTGCAAAAGCGCAAGTTTGGGGCCGCTTGCAAAAGCGCAGGTTTGGGGCCGCTTGCAAAAGCGCAGGTTTGGGGCCGCTTGCAAAAGCGCAAGTTTGGGGGTCATTTCCAACGCACACTCA
>JBBDMQ010000377.1:0-2096 GCA_040878245.1 Microthrixaceae bacterium | reverse complement strand
CTATTTATGGTCGATTCAGAAAGATCCGGTTGCAGTGGCAGCCACGATGGATGACTACGTCAAGGGCCTTGACGGCGGACTCTATGACCGCATGATGGAGGTTCGGAAGTCCAATCGGGGCGACGGAGAACCCGTTGATGCCAACCGTTTGTCTCGAGCCGATGAGTTAGCCCTTGGTGAGATCATCTTCAACAATCAAGAGATCGCTGCTGGCTCCTACTCATGCGCACGTTGTCATGTGGCTGGTGCTAGCTATGGGCAAGCCTGGCAACCCTTTGCTCGGCTTCAAAAAGGTGCACTCGGTCCAAACCTTGAGGGAATCCAAAAGGAAGCTACAGAGCAACAGCACTTTGATCTGATCTGGAATGGCATGAAGCCGGGGGCTGGTTACTTCTCACGTAAGCAGGGCAATCCGCAGATGCCTGCCTTTGGCGCAAACCCCAATACTGGTCAGTTAGAACAGGGCATTCCAGACAAGGGAGAGTTCGGAATGCTGAAGACCGAGCAGATCTGGGCAGTCATTACCTATGAACGGAACATGTCGAACGATTCCGCAGTGAAATCACCAGTTGCAGGAACTGAGAATTCACCCACATTCGCCGGTCAGCAGTAGAGGCTCTGGAGCTCAATATGTCATCTAGTACGGGGTATTTCCTCGCAGCAATAGCCTTCGATCCCGCCATTCGCGGAGTCCTAGTGGTGATGGCCTCAGTTGGCGCCCTCATGGGCTCGGTCTTTCTACTCAACGCTACAAACACCGGAATCCGAACCGGCTTTCTCATCTCAATGGCAGCCCTTATGGGTTGGTGTTTCTCCCTCGGCCTCTTTTGGACGATCTACGGGATCGGCATGATTGGAGTGGCACCAAGTTGGACCGCAAAAGAAGTCAACTTCAACCGAAGCTCTGCAACAGTCACCGAGCACGTCGATAAGTTGCCCGACACCGACCCCGAGGCTGGGCAAGTTGTGTCGGCTCAAGAACTGTTGGCCTCTTATGAAGAAAAGAACCCAGAGGTTCGGAAACAAATTGAGGCATCTGAGGGCGAAGGATTTGTGCCGAAGTCGTTGACTCAGGTGACAACTCTTGTCCCGCAACTGAAGACAGAGCTCGATCAGCAGCTAGGAGGATGGAGAATCCTCGCCGAATCTGATTCCCGTCGGGGCGAGGCCATCGCTTCCTCTGATGCGGCTATTGCTGCTGCTCAAGTGTTTGGCACGGATACCTCACCCTCGGACTACACAGTCAAAGACGTGTTCTTCTTTGGCGGCAAAACTGCGGCCGAGCCAGAGACTGTCAAGGGTGAGCGTTCGGTCATTCAAGGGGCAATTGGTCGGGTGGAGACTACGTTGCAGGTAAAGAATCCGCCGCTGTATGCCGCAATTACTATTCAGAAAAATGCAGAGGTTGTTGTAGCACCAGGCGAGGCCCCACCTCCTGCCGAGATTGATACGACCGCCTCAACAATCACCATCATTCTTGAGCGAAACTTAGGTAACAAGCGAGTCATTCCGGCGCTGTTCGCTCTGTTTAGTGGAATTCTGTTCTTTGTGTTCTGTTGGATGCTGCACACCCGTGACAAGAAAGCTGCTGCAATGCGCGCTGCTTGGGACGGGAAGGCAAGCTGAGATGGCTCAGTATCTTCCCCTGATTGCACTGTTGTTATTGACCGCCGGTTTTGGCGCCATCAGCCTTTTGACCTCAAAAATTCTGATGCCAGCGCGACCAACTGCAGCCAAAGTGATGCCTTATGAGTGCGGGATTGTTGATGTAGAGGAGCCACCGGAACGCTTCCCTGTTCGTTTTTATCTGATTGCCATGATCTTTATTGTCTTTGATATAGAGATCATCTTCTTTTACCCGTTCACCATGGTCTATCAAGAGCTTGGCGGATACGGGTTGGCTGCGATTCTGATCTTTTCTGCAGCCGTGTTTGAGTCGTTTCTCTACTTGATCAGCAATGGGGCACTGGATTGGGGTCCGGTAAAGCATCTACGCCGATCAAACTTGCTGCTCGCAAGCGATAGGACTGCGCAGACCACGATCCGTCGAGTTGGCCAAACTGGTCGTGAGTCGGGTGAGCAGCCCCTAGGTGATG
>JBBDMQ010000376.1:0-2103 GCA_040878245.1 Microthrixaceae bacterium | reverse complement strand
TCATAGGGTTACTTTCTACTCTCTAGTAATTGGGTTTGCGGGTCGGCTAGTTGGAGGGTCGGCTAGTTGGTGGGTGGTTCAGTGATTGAGGTAGCAGACGGATCGCTTTGGTCGGGACCGTCTGAGGGGGCTCCCCAATGGCTTCGAAGGTCGGTCAACCAATCGGGGTACACAAGTTCAACATCGGGCAATGCCTCGGCACCTTGTTCAGCCAAAGCCTGCTGAAATAGCTCTGGTTGGTCGCCCCAAGACCTTGGGTCACCCATCATTACCTCGAACAGGACCGCTCCTTGATCGCCAGCGCGAATAGGCCCAAAGGCTGCACCCATCGGCAGTTCAATATGTGTTCCTGCCGGGCACCAGCGGTCTGCAAACCATGCGCCGCCTTCAAGAACAAACAGCACATGCGGGCTGAAGTGGCCGTGACGGCGCACAATCATTCCGGGGTCATATTTTGCATAGAGCGACAGGTACTCAGGATTGGGCGAAAATGCCAGCCACTTTTCCCAAACAGACGACTCGCTCCCGTCGGCATTTCGCTGACGCTTGACCTGCTGCCAGGGGGCATCCTCATCATCAAGGTGACGAAATACAGGCTCTGCCGGTTCCGTGAGATTGTGAGAGGTCACGAGCGGTAGCTTTACACATAGCTACCTACTCGGCAAGGCACCTTGCTAGCTGACGGCAACAGCGCTGTTAGCTCGTCATACCCGAACGTCCAAGCGGCGCGTCCTGCCCAACCCCGGCGAGTGCCCGAGCTAACTCAATTTCGCCCATATGACGAAGCCCATGCTGGTAATGCCAACACTCAATCGCGTCGAGCAGCGTGATTCCTTGTGGGCCAGCGCAGCGAGCGCTATAGGTGCTTGCAACTACCTCGGGGAAAGGTCGAGCAATCAGAACTTCCGTCAGACGTGAGGGATCAAGCACCTGAAGCCATGCTTCAGTTCGTTCGAACACTGTGCGCTGATAGGACTTGAACTCTTCAAAGTTGCCTATGCGCTGATGCACCATCTCTTCTACGGAACGCTCCTTTCCGTTGTCGTTGATTGCCATCTGAACTCGCTCTTGCCACTGATCGTTCCACACGGGAAGTTCACCGGAGATCACCATAAATGTGGTGTCTTGCATGTGGGTGTAGTGAAAAAGCGAGAACGCAATCGGCAAAACTCCATTTCTTTCAAAGTGATTGACATGCCTCATGTCCATGGAGTCCACAGCCTGGTAATACAGCGAGTGCATTGTTGACATGCGACGCTGAAGGGAATCCAAAACAAGTTCAGTCATCTGGTCTCCTCAAAAAAATTGTGTGTGGGTGGCCCGGTCAACGAGCAGCAAACTCCGCAACAGAAGTAGTTGCTGCCCACGCTGCTACTCACTCAGCAGGTTCTCCCGTAAAGAAGTTACCGTGAAATCCAAAGGGTAAGCGATGAGGAAGGTGGACTGAAGCAACTGGACCCGAGGCAACATCTCGGGCATCAATGACCACAAGATCGCTAGCAGTTCGGGTAGCAACCCCCTCACGAGGACTCACCACAGTCAGCAACCAGCCATCGTTTTCAGCAGTGCCCCCCGGATCGGCAACAAATATTGCTTCACCAACAACCATGCCCTGTCCGGCGCACCATGTTGCCCGCTCGCCGGTGAGGTCGTCGTAACTCACCACTGTGTCGAAATGCCCAATCACATCCGGCTCCGCAGAAAATGCAACCATGTATCGATAACGGTTAGGGCGGCCGAGAAAGGCCTCGTTGATACGAGGAAAATCCCCACCCAACTCATCAAGTCGCTCTTGCACAACCTCGCCCGAGTTTAAATCCACAGTAAAGCGGGTAGGTAGCCCGGGCTCGGCCTGCGCTCCTTCTGTAGTCATTGCACTCTCAGAACTCGTCGAGTATGCCTCGCCAGTCATGACTGAACCAGAAAATGTCAGCAGGCCGTCCTCAACCCAACCGTTCCAAAAATGGTTCACATAAGCATCCTCTGTCGGAAACCATCTGACCTGATCTTCACCGTGGGCTAGGACGCCAATACGTGTGCCATGATCAGGTTCCCAGCGAAACATAGACCCACCACTCAGCGCTGATTCAAGGTCCATAAGGA
>JBBDMQ010000375.1:0-2121 GCA_040878245.1 Microthrixaceae bacterium | reverse complement strand
TGTGAGCTTGTTAAATGCAAAGGCATTAACCGCCGCACAGGGCCAAGGCACAACTGCAGGAGTGGCTCAGGCAATTACTTGGGCGGTAGATAACGGGGCGGCGGTGATCAATGCCTCGGTCGGTGGGGACTCTGGATCTTCGGCGCTGCTTCAGGCAATCAACTATGCGCAGGCTCAAGGTGTTGTGTTTGTTGCATCTGCTGGCAACGACGGTCAAGGTAGCAATGTAACGAGCTGGCCCGCCGCATATGACTGGCCAATTGCCGCTGCCTCAATCACTGATACCGGAGCAAGATCCACGTTCTCAACTCAGGGGAGCTATCTAGATATTGCTGCTCCGGGTAGTTCTATCCTGTCGACGATTACGTCGAACCGCTATGCATATATGTCCGGTACCTCAATGGCTGCACCGTATGTAACTGCGGTGGCGGCCTTAGCAAGAGCTGCGCACCCAACGGAGACGGCTCCGCAAATTCGGTCTCGAGTCATTGCATCGGCTACTGATGCCGGTGTCCCAGGTTGGGACTCAAGCTATGGGTGGGGGATCATTCAGCCGACAGCTGCGCTGGGCTAGTAGCTGGGCTAACTAGCTAGCAGCAGGAGCGGGCTGAGATCCCCGCTGACGGGTATTAAGACGCCACCTATCCTGCTCTGTCATGTCCCGACTTGGCGCCGACCCCCTTGCGCTCCGACAACTCGGCGCAGCATTTAATCGTTTATCCGTTCAAGCTGAACTCACTGCTGCGACCTTGGGGAGAAGAGTGAGGCACAGCAGTTGGCAAGGTGCAGACGCGCAAGCCTTTTCAGCGGACTGGCAGCGTCGACAGCAGCCATATTTGCGCTCGGTTGCAGTGACCTGTGCACGTTGTTCAGTAGAGTTGAAACAACAGGCTCAACAACAAGAGCAGGCTTCGGCTGCAGAATCGGGCAGGACTGCTACAGAACAGCCTCAGGCCCCGCATACTCCTGCAGCCTTTCCGAGCTCAGAGCTGCGAGTCCTGTCTGGAACGCAGATAACGGCCGGCGGGCTCTACGTAGGTGTCACAAATAATCTCTCTATTCAGCAGCTCCCTATGGGTAGAGTTCGCATCGTGAGCACTGAACGCAATCAGGCCGGACTTGCCGCAACAGCTGGTGCCTCGGTGTCTGCCGGAACACAAACAGCATCCCTAGGCGCCAACCTGAGGGCTCAGGTCGGCGTTGCGCAACTGACGCGACGCGAATACTTCAGCTCCCAGAGCAAGCTCGTTCCTATGCTCGCCCTTATAGAGGCCGAGGCAGCAGTGCGAAGAGTAGCTTCCTCGGGCAGTGTTTTTCCCGGGGTTGGAGTAGCTGCACTCATGCTTTCTGAGGGTGCAAGGGCTAGCAGTACTCAGGAACAACTCACCGAATTAAACATCAGTGCTCTCAGTAGCGCCTCAATTGCTTCATCTCTCGGAGTACACGGAGCAGTTCGGGGCACCGGCAGTTTTCGGTTTGGTCGAGGCGAAAATTCACAGATTCTTGAACTTGAAGGAACTGCTGCTTCACTCCTGTCGGGTCAGTTGCTACAGCGAGTCAAAATTGCCTCAAGTGGAGAGGCAGGCAGCACGCTTCACCTAGCACGGCTTCGCATTGAAGTTCCTGACCAAGCTAGAGACGGTGCCGATCTTGTTCTGAGCACTACTACGACTGACGGGCGAAGAGAGTTCCGAACTGTCAGCAATCTAGATGTTTCGGAGGCATCCACATGGCAAAGCACTGCTCTACTCACTCAGAGCATTGAGCACCTTCAACACGGCCAACTTGATCAAGCGGTGCGATCGCTCTCTCGGCTCGAGTTGCCCACGGCAGAAGCCTCAACTCGTTCAGGCGAGTTTATTCTGCGTCACCACACCGGAATCTTAGAGGCCAATATCGGCGCAGGAGTCGGACTTGGCATCTCCGGAGAGGGCGGATACCAACAACTCAGGTTGGTGAGCTAGCGATCGGAACTCAGCAGTAATTTGCTGGCTAACTCGAGTTTCAACATAACTGAAGAGTCTGGCTCAACCCCTGATATCCAACTGACAAGCGCAGCAAGCCAAACATCGCTGAGCAAGTCGATCCTCATTAAAACCTGCTCGGGATCTATATCAATTG
>JBBDMQ010000374.1:0-2121 GCA_040878245.1 Microthrixaceae bacterium | reverse complement strand
TTCATTGAGGTCACTCGGCATGCAAATGACTAGTTCTTGTATGGGTCGTCGATGATGAGTTATCTATTGGCGATTTTGTTCTCTCGGGAGGTGAAGTTGCGGCCATGGTCGTGATGGAGGCTGTGGGAAGGCTGATCCCTGGTGTGATGGGAAATGCTGACTCTGCCCATGAGGAGTCGTTCTCTGACGGGCTTCTTGAACACCCGCAGTACACCCGTCCGGCCGAATTCCGAAAGCTCTCTGTGCCGCCTGTGCTACTCAGCGGTGATCATGCACGCGTGGCACGCTGGCGCAAAGCACAGTCGCTTTGGAAGACTCAGCAAATTCGGCCTGACCTAGTAGTAGCTCGTGGGGGACTCAGCAACGAAGATCAGGAACTCATGAAAGAGTTTCCTTCAACATCCGAAAATCTTCCACGTTGGGGCACTCAGCCCCCTCGGTAGCTGGATTCTCGAAACAGGGGTAGCGCTCCCCATTTTCTTCTCGTACCGAACAGCTACTATCATTCGCAACTTGTGCTTTCCGGCGCTGCATACCCGTAGCGCCGCTCTAGGAGACCAGACATGAATCCCACCGACTTCATCGATCAACCCAACCTTCGCCACGACATCCCAGACTTTGCTCCGGGCGACACCCTGAAGGTCTACGTCAAGGTGATTGAAGGAAACAAGGAGCGCACGCAGCTCTTTCAGGGAGCCGTCATCCGTCGTCAGGGCAGTGGAATTCAGGAGACCTTTACGGTTCGTAAGGTTTCTTATGGCGTAGGCGTTGAGCGCACCTTTCCCGTTCACTCCCCAATTATTGACAAGATTGAGCGTGTCTCTCGTGGTGATGTCCGTCGGGCAAAGCTGTACTACCAGCGCGACCGCATCGGTAAAGCAGCAAAGATCAAAGAATTGCGAGACTGAGTTTCAGTCAGTCACCTTCTTCCCCCGTTAAGTAAGCCCTCTCAGGATTTCATGCTGAGGCGGGCTCTGCAATTGGGGGACTGTTGTCAAACTCAAGATTTGATCCTCGAAAGTTAGGTCAATACGGCGAGGATATTGCTACTCAGTGGTATCTAGATCGTGGCTACAGCGTGCTATGCCGAAACTGGAGATGTCGATCAGGCGAACTCGATATCGTCCTGTCAAAGGGAAAGCAGATAATCATTTGTGAGGTCAAGACTCGATCCTCGGCGCGTTATGGAACAGCGCTCGAAGCAGTTGGGCCAGCAAAGCAACGCAAACTCCGTAGTTTGGCCGCTCAGTGGCTTCGCGAAGAGGCCCCCTTTAAACCCGATTCTGTGCGATTCGATGTAGCAGCAGTCCTTGGGGGCAAAATTAATGTGCTTGAGTCAGCTCTCTAATTTTTGTTTGCTGAGGCTCACTAATTATTTGCTGCGGCAGGGTAAAAGGCTCTGGGTCAGGATCGACGTGGGTAATGCGTCAGCTTTCTTTGCCAACAGCCACGATGCCAATGTCGCCGAAGGTCTGGAGCCTCTATCGGTACTGCCACTACGTGGCCCATTCCTACTGGAATATCTCGGTTGCAACCAGGGCAGACGTACTGCTTCCTCGCTTCATAAGGCTGAATGCGCCGAACCTCGCACTCAACCTGTGCCGTAAAATCTATGGCAGTAAAATCAGCCACGGTTTCTCAAAGCTTCTCGCATCAGCCGAGGAATGCCCAGATCAGCAACCCGGCTGCCACTAGTAGCGCCGAGGCAACAAAGAGGTAGTCCCATGCAGATTTACGTTGTGTTTGATGAGGATTAAAGCCCACGTCTCATTATCCTGCGAATCATGACCCAGATGCACGCTGACTCCCAAGAATCTCTTCCTGTAGAGCAAGCTGTTCTCGCTGAGCCTGCAATCATCAACGACACCGAGGCCCGAGTACTTGGGTGTCTCCTCGAAAAAGAGCGCACCACGCCTGCTGACTATCCACTCACTACCAATGCGCTGACCCGTGCGTGCAACCAAAGCACTTCTCGAAACCCCGTTGTTACTTATACCGAGTCAACTGTGGACGCCACGCTCTCCCAGATGAAAGAGCGGGGCTTGATTAGGTTTGTGCACAGTCAGTCAAATCGGTCAACGAAATACCGCCAAGTCATTGACGAGGAATGGAATCTCGCTC
>JBBDMQ010000373.1:0-11749 GCA_040878245.1 Microthrixaceae bacterium | reverse complement strand
CTCATCGGAGGTCCGATTCAACAGGCTTGGTCGCTCGCCACCGAAGTAGCCTTTTATGTTTTCGTACCATGTTGGGCATGGTTACTTTCTCGCCGCCCTCGTTCAGCAACTCAACAACTACGGATCGAGATTTTTGCGCTTGTCGCAATATTCATAGGCTCGGCCCTAGCAAATCTTGGTCTGATAAAGCTCGGGGTTTCTGACTCGACCTTTGCTCAACTCGGCACCTGGCTACCGTTTCGGATCGGTGATTTTGTTCCTGGAATGCTGCTCGCAGTTGGAAGCGCTTGGGTGTCACAGAACAAGTTACGCATGCCGTCTTGGCTCACTCAGACTCCCGTCACGCTTGGTTTTTGGCTTGCCGCACTTGGCGTGTTTTGGTTTGTTTCGACTCAACTCGGACTGCCCATGTTTCCGATCTTCACACCAACTCAAGCTTATGTAGTTCGAGTTCTCTATCTAGTGTTTGCCACTCTGCTGATTATTCCTGCTGTACTCACAGGATCAAAGAAGGGCATTGTGACCGCCACTGCCGCAAACCCGGTTGCCGTTTGGGTGGGACTGATCTCTTACGGGATCTATATCTGGCATGAGGCATGGCAAGACATCTACTTGCGGATCACAAATCAGCCAGCGCTCAACACAAGTTTTCTTTCAATGCTCGGCTTTACTCTTGTACTCACAGTCATTAGCGCCACTCTGAGTTGGTACGTTATCGAACGACCAGCCATGCGCTGGGGTCTGGGTCGGCGGCGTTGAACTCCTTACTAGAAAGTCACCATCTGGACCCTAGGTAGGAAGGTCAGCGACAAATACTTTGATCAAATCCTGAGCTATTGCTTGGTGCGCCGGCACCAACAGTGCCCTTGAGTTGGTACCAGACTGACCCGCTACTTCGATAGATCTCTTGGCAATCGCCCACCACAAGGACCTGACCACGCGGACCTGGTTCTGGAAGTGCAACTCCTGCGCCCAGTCGAAGAACATCAATTCTGCCACCGAGACGAATCTGCAGATCAAGCCAACTTGCCCGCTGACTCTCTTGGGGACTCGGTGAAATCTCTAGTCCGTATTCCAATGCTAAAGCCGCATTCACCCATACAGACCAGAGGGAAGTAAAGATGACTGTCATGAGCACTGCTAGCCGGACAAGTCTCTTCACTCGAGAAGCACTTGTTCGCTGTGGATTATTTTCAGCCTTCTCGACCTGGGTGCATGGCCTGTCTACTAGAACAGCAGCGAGGGCTTGTAGGCCGACCACTCCAGCGATGGCAAGAAATGGAAAAATGTCAGTCAAATAGCGCTCAGCGATATAACCAAACGCCAAAATCAGTGATCCACCGACTGCAGCACCTAGGACTGGTATCCGCAGTGCTGATACTGCAGTTGAAACTCGAAATCTACTCGGCATGATGAGCGCAAAAAGTCCAACACAGCTAGCGAAGAAAAGCAGCGGCTCGCTAGCTGGAAGACTTGATGACCAGTCGCGCTCGGCAAATAAAGCGTCGCCAACGAGTGCGGGCTTCGTCTGAGGAAAACCAATGAACGGAAACTGAGGTCTGAGTGCAAAAGCATCCGGGCGCAGGGTCTGTAGCAGTACCGATGGGGCGTACTTCAGCCCAAAGAGAGAGTTTCCGTTTGCGTTCAGGGCTTGAATCCGAGTTGGGTCTAAATCAACCAACACCTGCTTATCAAGGGGCACGCTGAAGAAGGAATGAAAGCGAGCAAAGTTCACTCCCGCGTACAGCACAACTCCGGCAAAGACTCCGACCAAGATAATAACAATTGCTGCAACCGGCCGGGTGGTCGAAGGCTGCGGATTCCAACCTGAGAGCCGCACACTCAGAGCTGTATGTTGGGTACTGGCTTCATCAACCTTGGAGGGTTACCTACTGGAAAAACAATGTAGGCAAATAAACAAACAGTGAGGAAACCCAGTGCCGCTAGTGGGCCAAGACCTATTGAGGATCTGGTATTCACAGCACATGCTGCGAGCAGCACAGCTAGTAGGAGCGAGCCCAATCGAGCGCCAGGTTTGGTTGCTTCAACTGGTGCCATGAAATAGATCAACGCAGTGAATGAACCTACGCACATTGCTGCACCCCATAACAGCGCTTCGTGATACACCCAAGTGGTAGAACTCAGGAAGAGCATTGAACTGCCTGCGGTTCCGAAGGAAACAACTGCGGTACAAAAAGTCTCAACGGTCCGCATTGCTACTGCGCCTCGCATGAGGCAACGCACTCTCCATGCCATTGCAATCAGGCACCCAATGGCGATGCTGAAGGCCATCAGCATGGACAAGCCCGTCAGCCGACCCTCGAAACGACTGCTCAGAGCCAAAATTGGCATGCGCATAACAGCAGGAAGAATGCCCTGATAAATATGGGTCTCCTCGCCAATTCGAAAGCCCTCAAACCCAGGCACGTCAGGGTCAACATTCATGCGTCCATCAAGGAGTGCTTGAGCTTGACCATCATAGAAATTACCGAGAAGGTCCTGATCAAGAAGTGTTTGGCGACTCGCCTGCATAACGCCCAAGAAGATCACGACGGAGAGAAAAGCACCCAAAATTGCCGCACCCAAAAATCTACGACGCAGAGCGAAATAGGCAGCCTTGATGTCGGCATCATCATGTTCAGCCCTAAGACTCATAGCTGATCCAAACGAGAAACTGTCACAACGTCTCGGCATCAGAACGCTGGCCTTGCATCGCTCGATCACAGAGTGACTGAATCGCTAAAGAAGCGAGTAGTAATAAGCAGGGAAGTACCGGAATCTTAAATCTCTCGTGTCCAAAGAAAAATACTGGTAGGAGCGCCCCAAACGCGAAAGCAAACACCAGAAGTAGGCCCTGAGCTCGCTGAGCATTGAGTGCCTTGCGATCCCGGAGAACTATCACGGCTCCGAGAATGGACAAGCTAAGTACTGCCCAGTAAAAAAGATTGCTGATCCAGTTGAGCGAGGAACGCTGCAAGTCAGACAGGTGCGGATCCTCACCATACGACTCCCAGGCAAATACTGCGTCAGCGTCATGACTAAATGTGACCCATAGTTTTTTGAAACTCAACTCTGGGATCTCACCCGGGTTTTTAGTAATCCAGCGAAGTGTTCGCAACCTCAGTTCGCTATCACGCGCTGCCTCAACCTGTGGGCCGTCGGTGTAGTTCTTTTGAGTTGCGCAAGCAGCGGAGATGCTAAATCCGCCTGTTGCAGCCTCATGGAATCCAATACAAAAGTTGTCACCAGTGTTTGTAGACATTGGAATCAACTTGTTCATGACTTCTGCGTTGCGAACGGTCCAAGGCAAAATCGCGAGCAGCATCCCTACGACAAGAAGCCCACTGCCTTGCAATGCACGTCTCCATCCAAATCCCGCAATGAGCCAAGCCAATGCAGCAGCTGGAACAATGACCACAACCGACTGCGGTCGAACCAACGTGCATACAGCTGTTGATCCAAGAATCGCCGCAATGAGCAGGAATAACTGTGCGTTGCTCAGGAGTTCGCGCCCGTTCGTCCAGAGAAAAAGTACTGCAAGGAGGACGCAAAAACTGCTCAAAAATAGTGTTTCGGAGAGTACAAGCCCCGAATGAATAATGAGGTTTGGCCAGAATGCAAAGAGAAGCCCGGCAGTAACTCCTAAGTACCGACTAGATCGCAATTGATTTCCAGCAATAACTAAGGCTGCAGCTGCAACTCCTCCCAAAACTGCTTGGGACAGACCCAGAATCAAAATCAGTCGCGAGCCCTGACCAAATAGTTCGCTTGCTCGCTGAACTGCCCCAACAAACAATGGGTACCCAGGCGGATAATAGGCAGTTGGTCGACCTAGCAAGGAGGTATAGCCATTGCCCTCAGCGAGTGAGTTCCCCATCTGCAAGTAGATAAATGGGTCAGATAACCCAGCCGGTGCACGTGCATAGAGAATCACCCAGAGCGAACGGACCCCTGCGGCCACTACCCCAACGGTGAGCGCAGCACGAGGGTGTAACCCCAAGCCCGATTTGGGTTGCGCAGTCGCTACGGTTTCATCTTTGCGAGGCTGCGCACTGCCATCTATAGCCGAATGCACTACCGCAGGTTAGTGGGCGCGGGTTGAGACAACAGGGAGCAAGCGTGGGGCAGTAACCTCATGGCTCGACCATGACTCAAGTTCCTGTAGGCCGTATACAAGGTTGGATTGCCGAGCGTAGGGTGTCCGCGGGCTTGATTCTGTTGGCTGTAGTGAGTTATCTGCCACTGCTTCTGACTAAACCTGGGCAGGTCGGTGCCGACACCAAGACATATCTGTACCTCAACCCGGGTCGGCTGCTGTCACGTGCGCCTTTTATGTGGGACCCAAATATTGGTCTTGGCACAGTCACTCATCAAAACATTGGCTATCTGTGGCCAATGGGCCCGTACTACTTCGTGATGCAGTCGCTTGGCCTGCCTGATTGGGTAGCACAGCGGATTTGGCTGGGTTCAATAATCTTTATGGCCGGTCTCGGCATGCGCTTCATGCTCAAAGAGTTGCGCTGGCGATCCTCAGGCGTGACCGTTGCATCATTTGCGTATGCACTCAGCCCCTATCTCATTAACTATGGGGCAAGAATTTCAGTCATTCTTCTACCCTTTGCGGGCTTACCTTGGCTCATTGGATTAGCAGCGAGATCTCTGCGAAGAGCGGACTGGCGCACTCCCGCATTATTTGCGCTCGTAACGCTGACTGTTGGCGGAGTAAATGCCACATCGCTGCTGCTAGTGATGGTGGGTCCGATGCTCTGGTTTGTCTACGCCACGTGTATTGAACGAGAAGTCGGTTTTGTGGTTGCTCTCAAGGCTGCGGGGAAGATCACGCTTCTGACTATCGCTACGTCGGTCTGGTGGGTAGTTGGTCTGATGACTCAGGGTGCTCATGGAATATCAATTCTTCGCTACACCGAAACCTATGAGACGGTTGCGAACGCAGCGCTAGCCCCTGAGCTACTTCGGGGTTTGGGCTACTGGTTTTTTTATGGGACCGATGGACTTGGCGCTTGGACTCAAGCATCTCGTGCATACGTTGAGTCTCCACCACTCATTGCCCTGTCGTTTCTTCTTCCGCTGCTCGCTGTGCTGGCGGCAATTCTCACCCGATTCAGACATCGAATCTTTTTTGCCGCGATTGTCCTCATAGGCCTTGTTATTGGCGTTGGATCTCACCCTTGGGATACTCCTTCGCCTTACGGCAACATCTTCAAAGCATTCACTCAGGGCGACCTTGGTCTGTCGTTTCGCTCAACCCCTCGCTCAGTTCCCCTCATTGCTCTTGGTCTTGCAGTGTTCTTGGGTGCCGGTGTTGCGGCGATCAGCAGTTGGCGGCCGCGCTGGCATCGCTTTGCAGCGGGCCTCTTGCTCGTCATGATCTGTCTCAACCAGCTTCCCTTGTTTCAGGGATTGATGGTGGATAGAAATCTTGACCGCAAGGAGAAGATCCCCGAGTACTGGCTACAAGCCGCAGAATCCCTTGACAAGGGTGATACTGAGACAAGAGTGCTTGAGGTTCCGGGTAGCGATTTTGCGTCCTACCGCTGGGGCAACACAGTGGACCCAATAACTCCTGGTCTGACCGATCGTGAGTATGCGGCTCGCGAGTTGATTCCCTATGGTTCCCCGGCCTCTGCAAATTTTCTGAATGACTTTGATTTACCGTTTCAGTCAGGTCGAGTAGAGCCAACAGCGATTGCGCCACTGGCCAGACTCCTTGGAGTCGGAGATATTTTGTTGCGGGCAGACCTACAGCAGGAAAGATTTCGGACACCCCGACCGAGAGTTACCTCTGAACAACTCAATGCGGCTCCAGGTCTTGATCTGTTTGCAGAATTTGGTCCGGCGACCCCAAATATGGCTTCAAACAAACTGCCATTAGACGACGAACTCGAATTCAATACTCCGAGCACGACACCCGACCCAGCTGCAGTGAGCCTCTTTCGGGTTCAAGACACTCGACCGATCTTGAGGACCGTTCAGGCCTCTTCTCCCACAGTGCTCGCTGGCAACGCTGCCGGCCTCGTTAATTTTGCTGCTACTGCTGGCATGCAGGTTGATCGCCCCATCTTTTACTCCGCATCGTTTGTTGAGGATCAGGCCGCACTGAAAAAACAGATCAACCAGCCGTTCTCGGAACTGATTGTGACCGATACCAACCGTAAGCAAGCAAGACGCTGGGGTGCAGTTCGTGACAATGATGGCTATACCGAGCGCGCAGGCGAGCGACCCTTGGTGAAAGACAACACAGATAACCGCCTTGAGGTGTTCCCCGAGCAGGGCGACGCACAGCGCACAGTGGTTGAGCAACGAGGAGGAGCCACTGTTGCAGCTTCCACCTATGGAAACGGCGTTACCTATACCGCTGGAGACAGAGCAGCAAACGCCCTAGACGGCGACTCAAGTACTGCCTGGCGAGTCGCAGCATTCGCAGACCCGGTGGGTGAGTTCCTAGAGATTTCTCTTGATTCTCCTCGGACTACCAACTTCATAAACCTTGAGCAGGTTCAAGGCGGAGCAAATCGGTACATCACCGAATTGCAACTGAGCTTCGATGGTGGTGCAGCAATCCCGGTGACACTCGATCAGGCTTCACAGCAACCCGGCGGGCAAAGAATCGAATTCCCTGAGCGCAGCTTCACAGATCTCCGCCTGACTATTACGGCAACTGATCGCGGAGATATGGCTAGTTATCGAGGAGTCTCGGGGGTTGGATTTGCAGAGATTGCCATACCCGGACTTGGCCTGATTACAGAGGTAGTCCGACCTCCCACAGACTTACTCATGGCCGCAGGAGATATTTCGATTGACCACCAATTGAGCTATGTGTTTACGCGCCGCGCCTCGAACCCAAGCGAGGTGATCGCAGCAGATGAGGAGGTCACGATGCGTCGAATAGTTTCTGGCCCCATTGCGCGGTCGTTCACACCATTCGGGCGAGTTCGGATGACGGCTTCTTTGCCTGATGAGCGCATTGACCAAATCATCGGCCTCCCTAGCGCCGCAGAGGGTGGAGTAGACGCAACATCCTCTGCCCGTCTACCAAATGACCCTGGTTCGCGAGCATCAACCGCTATAGATGGCGATCTCACAACGGCCTATCAAACCCCTGTCAACGCTCCTCTGCAGTCGCTGGAGTTCACTTACCCTGAGGCAGTCACCATCGACAGCTTGAATCTTGCAGTGATAGCAGATGGTAAGCACTCAATTCCCACAGAGTTATCAGTAAGTGCCGACGGCCGAGAAGCCGTCAAGGTGCCCCTTGCTCCCACTCCACTCGGTACTGCCAAACCCCGAGGATCGACAACTGCACTCACGGCTGCTCTTACGGCTGCTTCGGGACCGATCACTGCTAAAAGTTTTCGAATAAGCATTGATGCAGTCCAGGAAGCCTCCTCTACTGATTGGTTTGGCGGTGGACGCACCGTCTTACCAGTGGGAGTTGCTGAAATTGGTTTACCTGTTGTTGCTGCACCGCTTCTCACGGCCAAGCTTCCGAGTGAGTGCCGAAGCGACCTAGCAACTTTGGCTGATCAACAGCTACTGCTCCAAGTAACTGGCACGGTCGGATCTGCGCTAGCAAGCGCCTCGCTCACCGTTCAGGCTTGCAGCACCGACACCGCAGCTCTGGAGCTGAGCGCTGGTGAGTCTCTACTCGAGACAGCGCCTGGAGCCACTACAGGCTTTGATGTGGACATGCTGGTCTTATCTTCTGCGCCTGGGGGTTCGGCGGGGATTGACACACTTCAGGTGCCTCCCGATGCAGGACCCACTCCGCCGACCTCAACAACACAGCGCACCGGAAAAAATAACTACAGCGTGACCACAACTGCTGCTCAGCAGCCGTACTGGGTCATTCTTGGGCAGAGTTTCGGGCCGGGCTGGTCGGCCAAAGCATCTGATGGAACCAACTTGGGTCCCCCTCGTCTGATCAACGGGTATGCCAACGGATGGCTCGTTGATCCTTCGAAAGTTGGCCAAGATACTACGGTGAGCATCAGTTGGGGGCCTCAGAAGCTGGTATGGGCAGGACTTGGGATTTCGGGATTTGGGCTACTTGTCTGCGTTGCTCTGGCGATATTTGGTGGGCGCCGCAGGCATCTGGGACCTTCCGGGGAAAGCGCTGCCATTATGGCGGAAATGACTCCGCATTACTCTTCCCCGCTGCTTGCTGATGGTCCAGTCCTTGGAGCAACAGCCGCATTAGTGACGACTTTCTGCTCAGGCCTTCTCGCTGTGTTCGTAGCTGGGCCTTGGGTGGGAGTGGTCGTTGCAGTGCTCACACTGAGTGCCACTCGACTGGCTCGCGGACAAATCGTACTACGAGTTGTGGCGGTTTCGATGCTTGCACTGGCCTGTGCGTTTATCGTTCTGAAGCAAACTCTGAACGGTTACAAGTTGGACTTCGATTGGGTGAAGTGGTTTGAAACTACGCACAGTTGGGGGCTGCTCGCCATCCTCTTACTTGCTATCGAGGTTGCAGTTGATGGCCTGCGCTCTCAACAGATCAAGCAGATCAAGCAGGCCAGAACAGAGGAATCTTCAGGCTTGCTTTAGTGTTTGGGCTGTTCTGCTACTGCAATGAGCACAAGAGTTGAGTGGTCGATGTTCTCTGTAGTGAAGAACTCAGCCTCGGTGATTCCTGACTGTCCACCTACTTGTTCCGTATTGGTAAAACGGTAGGCAACGCGTCGGCCGGTGGCGTGTAGCCACACAAATGCCGACCGGGGCAATTTGTGACGTAAACCGAAAGGGTCAAGTCGAAGAAGCTTGTTTGCCATTGCACGACGCTTTTCAAAATCGGCTTTGACCTCTGGAGTGGCATCAAGGCCCATGACAGTCACGGAGTTAAAATGGCGACCAAGCATGGCTGCAAGATCCTCGGGGCTAAAGAGGTAAACGTGATACGGGTTCTCAAAGTCTGCTGGCTCATTCGGGGTCAAGAAGAAGGCTCTACCGTCTTTGGCAAGCACTCGAGCAACCTCTGCAACGTGAAACTCAGGATCGATGAAGTGCTCAATCAGGTGTGAGGAGCAAACGTCATCAAAGGAACCGGTTCGAAGTGGCAACATTGCCCCGTCGCTACAAACGGTTTGCAGGTCTACATCTGGATGCAACCTGACCGCGCTAGCAGCAGTCTCTTGGTCGTAATCCACTCCGATGAGCATGCGGTTCTGCGAGGCAAACCCAACCGTTCCGTCTGCCAGACCACAGCCCAGATCTAACATACGACCAGATCCAACTCGCGCTCGGACCTCTCGATAGCCTGCTGCGTGTAGCGCCAACAATGAATCTGGGGTCTGACCCTCCATGGGTCGTTCTCCGGTGAGCTTCAAGGGTCCTCCGCGTGTGTACTAGTGACCGGTGGTTATCATAGGGTGCAACCCCTGTCCTGATCGTGAGCCTGCAACATGCAGGTGGAACCTAGCCTCTGGAGATTCAACTCGTGCAGACTCCGGTCGCTAGCGATACCACAATCACAGCCATCTCGGAGTTAGCTCAGCAGGCTGGCCTTCAGCACGTTCATATGCTGGGCTGGCGCGACCTTGACGACGAAGAAGCAGGCGGCTCAGAAGTACATGCTCACAACATCGCCTCAATCTGGGCACAGAGCGGCGTGCAAGTAACAATGCGAACTTCTGCGGCGGTTGGGCAACCGAACTCAATCATGCGCGATGGCTACAAGGTGTCTCGTCGGGCTGGTCGCTATGGTGTGTTTCCAAGATCTGCACTGGCCGAGATCACTGGCAAACTTGGCCCCTGCGATGGACTGATTGAAATCTGGAACGGCATGCCTTTTGGCTCGCCTCTGTGGTGGCGAGGGCCTCGCACCATTTGGTTACATCATGTGCACGGTCCGATGTGGGGAATGACTTTGCCAGGGCCAGTGGCCAAGATTGGTGTTGCCATTGAGGAGAAGATCGCTCCGCCGCTCTACCGACATCAGCCCATGGTTACTCTGAGTCCCTCCTCGAAGAGAGAACTTGTTGAGGATTTGGGCTTTGATGAGGACACGGTAACTGTTATCAGTCCCGGAGTTGACCCCTTTTTCACCCCAAGCGACCCTCGATCAGCCACACCGCTCGTCGTTGCTGTAGGGCGCTTAGCTCCGGTCAAGGATTTCCCGAAGCTGATTCGAATTATGGCTGCTGTTCGCAAGAATGTCCCCGATGTTGAACTTGTCATCGTGGGTGAGGGCTTTGAGCGGGACCTCATCCTCTCTGCAATTGATGAGCATCAAGCGCAAACTTGGGTGCAGCTAGCCGGACGGGTGACTGACGAGGAACTTCGGAGTTTGTACAGAAGCGCTTGGGTCGCCACCTCTGCATCAAGTCGCGAAGGGTGGGGAATGACGTTGACCGAGGCAGCGGCATGCGGAACTCCAACGGTGGCCACCAATATTTCTGGGCATGCAGACGCAGTGGAATCGGGGCGCAGTGGACTTTTAGCCTCAACGGAGAGCGAATTTATTGAGGCAATGACACAGGTCCTCACTGACTCCGAACTGCGAAGCCTTCTTCAACGAGGTGCGCTTGAGCGAGCTGCGGAACTGACTTGGGAACATGCTGCCATCGCAAATTTTGAAGTCCTTGCCGACGATGCTCGAAGACGTCGGAAGAGTTCAAGAGGCAGATCATGAACGAATTCGTGCTCGGAGTTGACCTTGACGGAGTGTGCGCCGACTACACCACCTCCTTTCGCAAAGTTGTGGCGATGGAGCGAGGCGTGGCAGCTGAGTCCCTGACTACAGAGGTGAGTTGGGATTTTGCAGAGTGGGGCCTTAATCGCGAGTCATTCTTGGACTTGCACAGAATTTCGGTTCAGGACCATCGCATGTTGCGCAATATGCCAACGATTGACGGGGTCTCGGATGCCCTCTGGCGACTGTCGGATGCAGGGGTCTGGATACGCATCGTGACGCATCGTCTAGTGACCAATTGGGGTCATGCGTTGATTGTGTCTGACACTGTTGAGTGGCTGGATGCCAAGAGCATCCCTTACCGCGATATTTGCTTTCTGGGACGCAAGCCAGAGATCGAAGCTGATGCCTACGTTGAGGACGCTCCTCACAATATTGAAGCGCTTCGTAAACGTGGTAACACAGTGATTGTCTTTGATCAGCCATACAACCAAGACCTTGATGGGCTTCGAGCCAGTACTTGGAGTGAGGTTGAAAAGATCGTTTCCGAGCTAGCAGCCAACAAAGTTGGCAGCTTTGCGAGCCAGTTACCCGGCCTTGATGCTGGCGCTGACCGATTAGGAAGAAATCAGCAGCAGTAGCTCCGGCATCTCAGTCGTAACATCACGGAGCGCTGTGCAGGGTTGGGTCGAACTGGCTCGGCGGTGAAGCGAGAGTGTCAGGCGGGGGACCAAATCTGCGGAAAATAAAATCTCGCAAGCCAAACATCCGCGCCCGTGCATCAAAAATAATTGGTCTCGTTGCTGCGTTTCGGACTCCTCGCAGAGTCTGCACAATGGTGAACCATGCGCGGACAAAGGCATGATAATTGCCGCTCAGTTCCTGAACGAGTAGCAGCGTGTTTCGGGTCTGCAGATAATCGACCACTGCAAGGCCAGAACCAATATGGATGTTTTGAACCCGAGCACCACGAATTAGGCCGATACTCCAGCCTGCTGCTTTGGCACGAAGCGCCAAATCAGCCTCTTCGCAATAAGAGAAATAGCGCTCATCAAACAAGCCTATTTCTGCGAGACAGTCCCTCCGCAACATCATGAG
>JBBDMQ010000372.1:0-11781 GCA_040878245.1 Microthrixaceae bacterium | reverse complement strand
TCATCATGGGAGTCTCATTTGTCTCTGGCCTAGGCATCGGTGCCGCAACAGTTGAGTTGGTGACCATGGTCGTTTCAATAACTCTGCTGCCTGCTCTGCTCGGCTTTGCTGGAGAACGCATAGAAGTGACCCGATGGCGTGGACTGATTGCAGCAGGCCTAGTCGCAGCGGGACTCGTTGGACTTGGACTCAACCTGAGTCCTTTGCTGGTCGGATTTCCTCTAGCGATAGTTGTGATGATTGCAGGCTTTGCACTCGCTCCTTTGAAGAAGGAATTGATCCGACACCCTCCGAAGCCCCTTCAAGAGACCGCTGCCTATCGTTGGAGCAGGTTCGTTCAGGGTCATCCGTGGACACTGGCTCTTGGCACAATCGCCGTTTTGCTGTTGCTCACCCTCCCATTGCTCGGAATACGACTTGGGTTTTCTGATGCAGGCAATCTTCCGGCGGATAACACTGGAAGAAAGGCCTATGACCTGATCTCGAGTGGTTTCGGCAAGGGATCAAATGGCAAGCTTTTGCTTGTTGCTCAGGTGCCACGCGGAACTGACCTGTCCGACTCAAGTTCGTTGATCAACATCAGCAAGCAACTCGAAGAGGTGCCCGGCGTTCAGGCAGTATCTCCTCCGGTACCTTCAAATATGCAAAGTCCGATGGACTCAAAAGCGGTGCTGTGGGTAGTCACTCCGACCACTGCCCCTCAGGATGAGGCCACCACCACGCTTGTGGTCAATCTCCGAGAGAACTTACTTCCTACAGTGGCCGCCGAGACTGGCCTAAACGTTTTGGTCACAGGGCAGGTCGGCATCTTGGTGGACTTTACTAACTACCTTGCTGGTCGGTTGTTTCTGTTTTTCGCAGCTGTACTTGGTCTGAGCTTCTTGTTGCTCATGGTGGTGTTCCGGTCGCTCTTGGTGCCACTCAAAGCAGTCATTATGAATCTGCTTTCTATTGGCGCTGCATATGGGATCATCGTTGCGATTTTCCAGTGGGGCTGGGCGAAGGATGTGTTTGGCATTGAGGCCGCTCCGATTGATCCGTTTATCCCGATGATGCTCTTTGCAATTGTTTTCGGGCTCTCCATGGACTACGAGGTGTTCCTCTTGTCCCGTGTTCGAGAGGAATGGCTACAAACCGGTGATAGTCACAACTCAGTGGCAAACGGACTTGCTGCAACCGCTCGAGTCATCACGGCTGCTGCCGCAATTATGGTTTTTGTTTTCGGTTCATTTCTGTTGGAACCAGATCGAACCATCAAGTTGTTTGGTTTCGGTTTAGCTATTGCAGTACTCATCGATGCAAGTTTGGTTCGCATGCTGCTGGTGCCTGCATCGATGGAACTTCTCGGCGACAAGAACTGGTGGATCCCTGGTTGGCTTGACCGAATCCTCCCGAGCATCAACGTTGAAGGTCCTGCCGATATTACCGAGTTTGATTCCGTTGTGGGTTCCCAAGAAGAAGCAAGTGCTGGCGAGGAAGATCCCTCCGAGAAAGAGTCCGCTCTGGTCTCAGGCCAACCGTGAGTTGTTGTTTAATCCTCACCGAATGGCGGGCGACCCATCTGTGACGAATCGGGATGACTTCAGGGTTGGTGAGAGAGCGCCTTTGCCAGTTAGCCCCGTCTACCACGAGCGTGTGACCGGAAATGAATCTTGCGTATGGCGAAGCTAGAAAGGTTGCAGCCCATCCGAGTTCTTGTCGTTGGCCAACACGCATAGCTGGTTGACACAAGTCCTTGTCGTTGGTGTTACGAAGGTTGCTCTGGATATCAGCTGTCATATCTTCATGAGGCATAAGACCAGGCACCAAGCAGTTCACCTGAATCCCGTATGGGCCCCATTCCACAGCGAGCGACTCGGTCAGATTTTTGACGGCAGCTTTCGCTGCGGCTGAGTGCGCAAATCCGGGTCCACCCGTCCAGGCATAGGTGGCTCCAATATTGATAATCGAGCCGGCAACACCCGCTCTCAGTAATCGTCGCCCAAATTCACGGCACATGAGAAAGGTTCCATTCAGGGTGATGTCCACCACAGTGCGCCATGCATTTGGTGACAGGTCCTCGCTCGGCGACGGGAAGTTAGCTGCCGCATTGTTCACAAGCACCCCGGGCAACCCAAAACGCTGCTCAATCTGATCAAACGCAGAGCTGATGCTGTCAGCGTCTCGAATATCGCACTCAATGCACAGCACCTCAGCGCCAAGTTTTTTCAAGGCAGATTCTGCAGCATCAAGATGCTCCGGCTTTCGACTCAACACGCAAAGGCGCGCTCCAAGTCGAGCGAATTCACAAGCGATGGCTTTACCGAGCCCGGTGCCGCCTCCAGTAACCACAACCGTAATGTCAGCAAAGGTTCCAGGCTGAAGTGCGGTTGCACCAACCGCAGGTGGTTTGGGAAGGCCAATGATGTTCGTCATTACATCCATCTCCTGAGTGTCTTGGACCTGCTGATTCAACTGCCGGTATAACGAGGATCTCGACCCTCGTTACGTGCCGCCCGGAACTCCTTAAAGTCATCGCTCTTATTCAGCGTTGTCTGATAGGTCAGTTCGTCCGCCATCGAGGCTCGAAGGTCGGGCAAGGACAGATGTCGGAGGACCTCACGATAAAGCTTCACAGCAATAGTTGGGGTCTGAGCAATCTGCTCAGCCATTGACCGAACCACATCATCGATCTCCGCTTCTGCTACGACTCGACTCACAATCCCGTGCCGTAGTGCTTCTTCGGCATCCATTATCCGACCAGTAAGAACTAAATCATTGACGACGCCAGCACCACAGATCTGATGCAGTACCGCAACACCGCCTGTGTCAGGGATCACTCCGTAGGTCAATTCAGGCAAACGAAATTTGGCTCCTTCGGAAGCAACCCGGATGTCACACAAGAGAGCTCGCTGAAACGATCCCCCCATCACCCAACCCTTACACGCAACCAACACAGGTTGGTCCAACTGCCAAAGTTGCTGTATGCCGCGATGACCTCTTCGCATCAATTCGTGGTGAGTGAGTTCAGTCTTAGCTACACCGATCGAACCAACGTCTCTGCCTGAAGAGAAGGATCTGCCCTCTCCACGCCAAATAACAACTCTGATAGCTGGATTCGCATGAATCTCCCCCAGAATTTCAAACAAACGAGCATCCATTGAGTCGTCAAACGCATTGTGCTTTTCGTCGTTATTGTTCGTGATGGTTGCGATTCCACCGTCAATTTCAAGATCGATTGTTCCAGACATGATGATCCTTTACGTCAGTAGAAAATGTGCGGAGTGAAGCAATCAGGCCTCGCCGTGAGTCACATCGGCTGAGAGGTACGCATGAAGTGACTCTGCTGTTCCATCATGGACGACATGGCCGTCGTCAAGAACTAAGCCCCGTTTGAATCTCTGAATGACTGCTGGGTCATGCGTTGCTACAAGCACAGTCGCCCCTCCCTTTCTCGACTCCTCGAGAAGACCGAGCAGTGCTTCTCGCCCTGCAACGTCAAGGCCGACAAAGGGTTCGTCGACGAGGAGCAGAGTAAACGGTCGAACCAGGGCCACAGCTGCAGCAGCTTTTTGCCTGAGACCTCGGCTGAACTGTGAAGGTAAATCGTCCTGCCTGTTTGCAAGGCCGAGTCGCTCAATCAAGTCATCAATGATTGGTTCGTCACCCTGCCCGCCATGCATTCGAATGGTGTACTCCATGTGCTCACGAACGCTGAGGTCGTCATACAGAACCGGTGTATCGGGAAGCCAAGAACGGCGTTCACGCGCATATATCGAGTCAGGGGGCTGACCGTGGACGAGCACGGTCCCTTCCGAGGGCTCAAGCATCCCAGCAATAATGCTGAGTAGCGTGGACTTGCCAGAACCATTGTGGCCAACAAGCACCACGGCCTCGCCTGCCATTACTGATAGGTCTACGGGCGCCAGCGCTCCGACTTCGCCGTACTCTTTTGCGACGCCAATAAGGCGAACGACTTCTTTGGGGTTGGGATCAAGCGGTGAGGCTTCTCGAGTCATCTTTCAGCTGCTTTCATGTCTTGGCCCCCATAGCTTCGCTCATCGTGCGGTGGAGGTCCTCTCGGTACTTCACCCACATAAAGACAATGCCTGCAAGCACCAAAATCGGCAGAGCCAGAGTCAGTGCGGGGGGAATTGGATCGTTCCCTATCCGCATAGCGCGTTGCGCCACCAGAATTGGTGTCCCACCAATCACCGCAAGAAGAGGCGGCCACAAAGTTCGAATGACGACTCGTGGCCCCGTGACCTCTGGCGGCATCATGGCCGCATCGCCGACGTCTACCGAAGATTCCGAAACAACACTTATGGACGCTCCAGCCACAGCAGTCAGCGAAGCGGTCAACACTGTGATTGCGCCGATGGCCAAGACATTGACTGAGGGATGCAAAACCCAGATCAATGCCAGACCACTCGTGGAAATCAGAATCATCACAAGAACAGGTACCACAAGATGACGCTGGAGTATCAGGCCTGCTGGCTCCGGATAGGAGGACAGCATCATTGGGTGGTCGACTTCCTGAGCAAGGGGTTCAATAGCGTCGAGGGCTGCAACATAGGTACACACTCCAGCGAGCAAGATCAGCGGAGTCGTACCAGACCACGCCCCGAACAGGCACAAGGCCGCACCTAATCCGAGCACAAAGACTCGAAGCACGCGCACCCATGGCCACCGTCCGATGCTCTGCAGATCCCTAGTAAAAACGGGAAAACGGCCACCGAAACCTCTTGGGATTCTCGAGAACCGAGACTTGCCACGTGGTCGTTCAGAGGCAAGCTGCTTACGCAACAAAAGAACCGAACGAAGGTCTTGCTGAGTGACGGCAAAACGAAGCTGCCCCACAAGTCGAGTCCGACGCTGAGCTAATTCGATGGAGAGACCGCCGATATTCATCAATCCGATAACGGCTAAAGCGATACTCAGAACAATGAGAACTATAGGAAGCGCATCAAAGCTGAGTGGCCAAAACAAAACCTGGCCCAAGAGAGAGAGCGGCGCAAATGGCAAGTAGCCAACAAGAGACATGACTGAGCACCCCACTAAAAGCCATGCCACTATTTCAAGCCAAGGCCGAGCAATACGCCGAGACGCAGTGATCAGCGCAGCGCCAAAAGCCAAGGTCGCAGTGGCTCCACCGAAGAGAGCCCCTGAGAGCATCCACTCAAAGGTGTTTCCGGGAAGCCTCTGGCTACAAAGAGACCCCACTAAAGCCCCCACGGCCACGCCGGTTGCAATTCCGTAGCCCACTACACCAACAGCAGGTCGTCGAAGCACACGGGATCTAGATATTGGAGCTAGGAGTAGGTGAAAAACGTCTGCAGACTCGAGTGCGATTGGACCAGCGCGGGTTCCTGAGCGTACTCCGAGAAGTATTGAAACAGCCACGAAGAGCCCGGCCCATATTGGCCCAAACTCTTTGACCGAGGAAGCTGAACTCTGTGTGAGCTCAGAATCACCCACCCAGCCTGAAGCAAACACAGCAAAGACCAAACAAGCCAGTGCCGTGGTGTAGACCCGATACGCCAAATCACCCCAAGCCACATCACCGATTCGCCGGCGACGTCGAGCACCGCGCATTTGATCCATAGCCTCGGCGCACAAGTTGGGATCAGCCTCAGCCAAGGCGCCATCCAATTCACCCTTGCGCTGAAGGGCTGGGGGAGTGCCATCTCCTAAAGGGCTGTGACGTGAGATCCTTTTCTCCAAGACCCTGAGAGTACTTCCTCGGACCATGAAGACTGAATCTCGGCTGACTGCCTAGAAGTAATTATGGTCGGGCAACTAGTGGTCCCTACACTTGACCAGACTGAAGCAGACTGAAGCAGACTGAAGCTCTCACACCCTATTCCGAATGGACCGCACAATGGCAGAAGCTGAACGTTGTCCTGTGGACAACTGGCAAACCGACTTTGATCACACCTCACCAGAATACGCCGCCTCTGCTCCAGAGATCTGGCAAGAACTTCGTGAGACTTGCCCGGTGGCGCACTCCGAACGATTCGGTGGGACTTGGTTACCAACGCGCCACGAAGATATCTCGAGGATCGCTCACGACACTGAGCACTTCACCTCTCGGGGGGTCATCGTTTCCGCTTTCGAGCCAGAAATTCCTGCCCCAGTTGGTTATGCACCTCCAATCACCTCGGACCCACCTTTTCATGAGATAGCTCGCCGACTACTCCTGCCTGCTTTTTCCCCAAAGGCAATACGTCCGCTTGAAGCATCAACCCGGGCATATTGCTCGGAATTGCTCGATACGGTGCTGGCCGATCAAGCAGCGTTACGGGAGAAGCTCGCTACTAGCGGTGATCCCGCCGTCTTTGATGCAGCCGTCTTTGATGCAGCAGAGCAATATGCGCAGCACATTCCGGTTCGAGTGATTGCTCGCATGCTCGGAGTTCCTGCCGAAGATGGAGATCGCTTTCGAGGGTTTATTCACCGCATCTTGGAACTAGCCGGGCAGAGCGAGGAGCACCTCGAACCTGAAGACATGATGGTTTTCTATATCCTCGAACAAATCGAAGCTAGGCGCGGTGAGTCACGAGATGATCTCATCGGATTTTTGCTTGAAGCGGAAATCGACGGGGTACCGCTGAGCGATGAGCACGTTCTGGGAACAATCGCTCTTATTCTGCTGGCAGGAATTGATACAACCTGGTCGGCTATCGGCGCCAGCATTTGGCATTTAGCGCAGCACCCCGAACAGGTCGCTCGACTCATCGAACAACCCGAACTCATGCCTTTTGCGGTTGAAGAGTTTCTGAGAGCCTTCGCACCCGTCACCATGGCCAGGAAAGTTGCGAAAGATATCGAACTTGGCGGAAAACAACTCCGTGAAGGCGACTGGGTATTACTTCCATTTCCTTCAGCAAATCGAGACCCAGAATTCTTCGAGAATCCAGATGAAGTTATTTTAGATCGAGAGAAAAACAGGCACGCCGCTTTCGGACTCGGTATTCATCGCTGCCTCGGTTCAAATCTTGCCCGAATGGAACTCACGGTTGCCCTAGAGGTGTGGCTCGAGAAAATTCCCAACTTCACACTGGAAGATCCCGAGTCAGTTTTGTGGTCAACGGGACAGGTTCGAGGACCTCGAAAGATGCCAGTGCGAATTTTAACCGCACAGCAAGACTCGCTTCTGAAGGAGCAGCCATGAAGATCAGCTTCGACCGGGAGGCCTGCCAAGGCCACAACCGCTGCTATTTGCTTGCACCCGAGCTATTTGATGTTGACGATGAAGGTTACGCAGTGTTGCTTGTTGATGGAGATGTTCCAGTTGATCTGCATGCAAAAGCACAGCTTGCAGTAGATAACTGCCCGGAATATGCCATCACTTTAATGACTGATGACTAATTGCTAATGACTGGCTGATGACTGATGGCTGGTCTGAGCAGAAACTAGGCCGCTGATTTGTTATTTTCCACAAACTGAGCGGCAGAGGTCCACCACAAAGGCATTGAGGCCGTCTCTGGGTCGTACTGCTTCAGCCAAGTTGTTAATGCAACAGGATCAGCAAAGTCCGTTGGATGATGATGCGGCATGGCAGAGGCTGCAACATCAGGGAGTACCTCCCAAGCAAGGCTGATGGCACATACTCCGAGTCGCCACCAAGCAATTGGGTTCAGATGTCTCCCCTGAGCCTTGAGGTTCAGTACGGCTCCAATCAGTGTGTAACTACTGAGGAGAAAAATCGAGAGCAGGGCTGCTACGAGGTACCGCAGCTTGGAGCCATCTACTGCTTCATAGGCATCGAACGCTACTGACTTATGCTCTACTTCTTCAGCTAGGTGCCACAGGAAGAGGGTAGTGATTTGCTCATCTGCACCTTCAAAGAATCTATGTAATTGCAACTCGGTCCACCGAGCGAGGGCAAAAGCAACCGTCTCGAAACCCGCCGCAAACGCAAGACTGAATTCAGGTGTTCGGGTGCGCTGCAACCAGGTATAGGTTCGATGCATCCAACGCTCAACGCGACACATACCAGGTATTTGGGGTGTAATCAGGGCATTGAAACGGCGATGCTGTAACTGGTGTTGAGCCTCTTGGGCAATAAATGCTGCGGCGGCGTCTTGCTGCTCTGTAGGAAGTTGATCAAGCACAGCCCGGACCGAAGCCAGAACATACGGTTCAACGTGAGGCATCAAAAGCGAGATCGAGTTTGCAGCGGCAGACATCTCTGGATAGCTCGGCGTCCACATCAGCGGGACATCTTTGCCAAACTCAAACCTTATCCGGCGCGCTAAGGGGGGCTTTGAAGTTGGATACAGAGGAGAGACACTGCTTCGGGCCACTCCCTCAGGGTACTGACGGATCCTTCGGTTCCCACTTACCGACAGAACTGCTATCTCCTGCAATACATCAACTTTATTGGCGCCTGAGAGCAATGAGCCGTCTAGCTTGGAAGGCTTACCTCTCTGACAGAGTGAAGGAGTAGTTCAATGACTGAGCAGGGCTTTGAATTTAATGGAATCAATCATCTTGCGCTGGTCTGTCGAGACATGCAGGTCACTGTTGATTTTTACTCTGGGGTGCTTGGTATGCCACTCGTGAAGACTATTGAGTTGCCACTAGGTATGGGGCAGCACTTCTTTTTTGATTGCGGTGGCGGCGACCACCTTGCATTCTTCTGGTTTCCCGAGGCTCCTGATGGAATTCCCGGAGTATCAGCTCCAAAAGGTCGCCCAGATCAAGCAGAACTCACTAGCGCTATTGGCTCAATGAATCACGTAGCGTTCGCTGTGCCGGCTGAGAAGATTGAGGAGTATCGAGTTCGATTGCTTCAGCATGGAATCGACTGCACCGAGGTTGCGAACCACGACAACAGCGAGTTTGGTCTCAGCGCCGAGATGAATTCGGATGTATTTGTTCGCTCTATTTACTTCCAAGATCCTGATGGAATCTTATTAGAATTCGCCTGTTGGACTCAGAAGTTCACTGCGCTAGACGTCTCGCACACACCAGCGCAAAGTGTCGCCTCATTGCCCGCTCAGGACTGATCACTTCACTATTCGGCTTCCTCAAGTAGGTCAGCTGAGGCTGCGAGAGCAGTCGCTAGCATGGCAGCACGTTGAATGACTGCTGCCATGTAGTGATCGGACACTGAGGATTGACCCGGCAGTGGTGCTGTACCCATCGACTGCAGAAGTGCTGTTGGGTCAGGAGCAGGCTTGATATCTGGTGGCTCAGGTGGTTCGGGTGCGGCACGCCAAAATTCGGCGGGCGGGGCAATCTTGTTTTGCCGACCACCCTTTCCTTGTGCCTTACCGTTACCCCTGCCGCCACTCTTTGAGTTGCTCTTTGCGCCGCCCTTGCCGCTAGCGCTAGATCCGTTCTTTGGCTGATTCCTACCTGCGGCGTTTGTGCCGCCTCTCTGGGAACTGCTTTGAGAGGAATCGCTAGTCGAGTTGTTTTGGCTACCCTCACCCTGAGAAGCCGATGCTTTCTTGCGCTGCTTTGGACGTCGTCGAGGTTCATTCATCCCTGCACACCTTCGAGTTCGGAATCAAATTTCTTTGATTGGGCAGCAGACTCACTCATGTCGTGCTCAATCTCCGCTGGATTTTCAGTCAGCAAATTTTCCTGCTGAAGCCCTAGTGCTGTTCGGAGTTGCGAAGTATTGAGGTCTGAGAGGGAGCTGGACTTTGGTAGAACAAGATTCGCAATATGCCGTTTCCCAGCTACGACTTCCTCAACCCGCTCGTCAACCGTTCCCGGACAAACCAACCGATGGGAAACCACCGTTCGTGTCTGTCCGATTCTCCACGCCCTATCTCGTGCTTGGTCCTCTACTGCAGGGTTCCACCATCGGTCGTAGAGAACAACATGACTAGCTGCAGTCAGGTTCAGGCCCGTTCCACCTGCTTTGAGTGACAACACAAGCGCCCCAGGGCCTTCGCCGTTCTGAAACTCCTCAACCAGCTTGTCACGTGCTCCTCGAGCCAAGCCTCCGTGATAACAGGCGGTGTGAATGCCCGTATGAGCTGTGAGGTGATCCGCAAGACGCATTCCCCAAGATGCAAAGTGGGTAAATACCAACACTCGTTCACCCGAGGCGTAAACAGCATCAACAATCTCTTCAAGCCTAGTGAGCTTGCCTGAACGGCCGATCAACGGTTGGTCGTCATGTTTGTAAGCAGAGGGATGATTACAGATCTGCTTGAGAGCTGTAATGGCAGCCAAAATTGCTCCCTTCTTGGGCTCTGCACCGAGCTCATCAGAACTATTTGCTACCAAGCCATCGAGTACCGCCTGATAGAGCCCAATTTGCTCGGGAGTCATCGTGCAGTGGTCAAGCTGATCAATGCGTTCGGGTAGTTCGGCTGCGACTATCGGCTCGGACTTCGTTCTCCGGAAGACTAAAATACCGTTCAGCGCCCGCAGTGCAGTTTCGGCTCCCTGACGAGAGTGATCCTTCCCCTCAGAAAGCTGTGCAATAAATGCAGGCCGACCACCAACTAGACCCGGGTTTGTGAAGTCAAGAATTGACCAGAGATCGCCTAGGCCATTCTCAATTGGCGTTCCTGTCAGAGCGATTCTTACCCGAGCTGGAATGCGCCGAAGCTGCTGAGAGGTCTCATTCGCCGAGTTTTTGATTGCTTGAGCCTCGTCAAGGATCAATCGATCCCATGGAAGTTCTGACAGCGTCTCAACATCACGCACGGCTGTTCCATAGGTGGTGATGACGACATCCGCGCCCTCTACCTTCTTTGCGAGTTCCTCGGCTGAAGCGCGGGACGCTCCGTGATGAACCACGACCTTGAGACCAGGGGTAAACCGACTAGCTTCCGCTGCCCAGTTACCAACAACCGCAGGTGGAGCGACAACCAAGGCTGGGCCCTTACCCGCAGTGCGAGCAATATGCGCCAGCATCGTCGGTGTTTTACCAAGACCCATATCCAGTGCAAGGCATCCTCCTAACTCAACTGAGTCAAGGAAACCCAGCCAAGCTACGGCCTCGCCCTGATAGCTGCGCAACTCACCCTCGAAGCCTTCAGGAGACGTGATTGGCTCTTTCGAAATTGTCTGCGCTTTATTCAGCAGATCAGCCGCCCAGCCAGTGCCGCTCACACTAAACCCACCTGCCAGCGGTGAATCCTCGAGGCCGATGGCAAATCGAAGAACTTCAGCACCGGTGAGCTGAGTAGTCGATGCTCTTTCAGCGAGCGCAGCTGCCGCTGCAGTGAGGTCAACTCGATCAAGCTCTACCCACTTACCGTGGCTTCTGACCAAAGGACGGGCTTCTGCGGCGAGCCGTGAAATGTCTGCGGCACTCAGCTCAACATCGTCAAACACTGCAGACCAGCGCACCTGAGCTAATTGATGAGCCCCAACCACCGAGGGATCAGAGGAAATAGTGTCGAGTCGGATCGCTGCGGTTGGCTTCTTTCGGCTGAGTGCCGGCACACGAACGTCAAAGCCAGCAGCTGCCGCAAGTGGGCCTGTCTCAGTCATGAGCTGCCATGCTTCATCTTGACTCAGAACAACCTGACCGCGTCGCGCTGCGCCGGGGCGTTTCAGAACAGGCATGAGGCGTTCAAGTCGAATCAGTTCCTCTGCTAGGTGGCGCTTCGGTCGACTCTCTACGAGCGCAACTTCTAGAGGCACAAGCTGCCCGTCTGGGTCAGGGCCTGAAACCGACAGAAACCAAGCGTTGTCTTTATCTGGAGGATCCAAGGTGATGACCAAGCGGGAATCGGTGGGTGAAGTGACTGCGCTTGTCCATCGCTCCATTCGCTTTGCGATATCGGCTCCAAGACGCGCTGGCACCTCCCAAGAGGATCCATC
>JBBDMQ010000371.1:0-11793 GCA_040878245.1 Microthrixaceae bacterium | reverse complement strand
CGTTTCTAGACGGCATACGCCTGTTGGAGTCGATTGAGCACGGGTGCGTACCGATTCAATTCATGGGTGAACAGCATCTCGAGATTCTCAGATCAGAGTTGCCAGCTTGGGCAGGTGGGTTGATTCGAGGCCTGCATGAAGTGGAACGTGGACTTCCCGAACAGTCAGAGTTGCAAGCGCTATACCTTGCAGCCGTTCAGCTAGTTGCGATGAACCCAAGCAGAGCTGCGGTGGCGTTATGAGCGGAGCGAAGGGTTGGCGAGGGTGGCTGTCCCTCCTTCGGGGCGTTCCTGCGCGCACTGAACGCATTGACCGCGTGGCGCAGCATCTTGACGCTGCAAGCCATTCGCTCCTTGCTTCTGCAGGAGATGCAGCTGTGTCGAATCAGGCACTGCAGCAGCGCCTAGCTGAACTTGAGGTGCAAATTGCGTTAGCACTCGATGCTCAAATTCACCTGCAGACCCAGCTCAAAAATTTTGAGTTGGCCTCCCTATCGCATCAGGCCGAAGTAGCGGCCTTAGCTGCCCGAGCAGTTCACGGTACGGCGGTAATTCTTGGAGCAACTCTTGCATCGACTCGAGATGCTGCGATGTCGGAACTGATTTCTGAAATTACCCCAGCAAGCTCCCGAGCCGAGGGCCTGAGCGTGATGATCATCACATGGAATCATGGGGCGTGGCTTCCTGAAGCCATTGAGTCAGCGCGTCTTACTCTGGACCGAATCCCCGAGGGCCAACGAGGACAGATACTCATCTTTGATGATGCTTCGAACGATGAAACAGCAGCCTTGCTCGACGCGCTTCAGGGCGACCCACAGATTCGCATCGTTCGATCTTCGGTCAACCTCAGTTTGACTCGAGCCCGCAACGTGTTACTTGCAGTGTGCTCAACTACTCATGCAGTCATCCTTGATGCTGATAATCGGTTGTGCCCTTCCGGCGTTGTCCACGGGTTTGAGGTTGCTTTGCAGTACCGGTCAGCCATCACATTTGGACATGTCTTGGCCTCTGCACAGACTGCATCAGGTCAGAGAACTGAGTGGGCTGCGTTTGCCTATGCACCCTCGCCTCAGAGTCTGCGTAGCTGTCAGTGCTTTGACTCAATGGCCCTCATTGACGTTGAGGCTGTACTTCAAATGGGTGGTTATTCAACTGACCCGGAACTAGCAGGAGTTGCCGATGATTTTGAGCTTCTGTGGCGAACCTTGAGACAAGGTAAAGCAGTTGCATTTGTTCCAGAAGTGATCGGTTTCTACCGAAAGAGCGCGCTGCGCCACAGTGCAGCGACAGCGGATTTCCCGAGCGTTGCGAATCGAATTGCTCGTCGATACATGTATGACGACCCCGATGTTGAGCAGTTTGTGTTGTTCGGCGCTCATCGCGCCACTGGCATACTGTGGGCCACGCATGCTGCTCAAGCTGTACTTGGTGCGCCTTCTTGTTGGAAACCTCAGCCGGTACCCGGTCTTCAGCCGGCTGATGGACCGAAATTTCTGGTGGTGGCACCTGGCGGCGTTGGCAATATAGGGGATGATGCGATCAGTACTGCTGCAGTGCGCAGGATTCGTAAAGCGTGTCCGGACGCCCGTATCGAGATGATTTCAGACCGTTGCCTTCCTCTTATGGATGGGCTAGCTGTGCCGTGGATGGGCTCGCTTTTGCAGGCTTGGGCTGGACTCAGTAAGGCCCAACTCCTGAGCGGCGCTGCGCTGACCGATGGGCTTGTTTCAGCCGAGGAGATTGCTGCGAGTAACCATATAACTCCAACAGATCAGCCACTTGATTTGGGGAGTTATCGGGCAGCGTTCTTCCTTGGTGGTGGGAACCTCGCCTCGGCTTTTGCACACGACCTCCTCAAGCCGCGAGCTGCTCTTGCATTGTGCCTAGCTGCGGCCGAGGTTCCCCTCGTTATTTCTGGTCAAGGGGTCGGCCCATGTAAACCTGAGGAGCTTGACCTAGTTCGCCAGATGAGCCAACAGGCCACTGCCTTTGGATGCAGAGATGCAGGTTCAGTTCAGATGATCAATCACCACCTGAGCAGAGGTGCTGAACTGGTAGGAGATGATGCGATTGGTGTCGAGGCATCAGATGAGGATGAAGTAGACGCAGCACTTACTGCGGCGCAAGTTCCCCCCGGTGAGTTCTTGATTTTCCATGCTCGACAGGCAACCTATGTTGGGAGTTCACAGCTAGCTGTTCTGTCCGAAGCAGTTGATCAGTTTGCGGTTCGGGCAGAACTGAACGTTCTGGGTGTCGCAATCAATAACAATCCCCCAGCAGAGGTTGAACTGCTTGCAGGCCTTGCCCGGGTCGCAGATCGAATGGCGCCTTGGAGGGTGATTGATACTGGCCAATCAGTCGCACTCACCGTAGGTCTTCTGCAGCGGGCATCCTCAGTGGTCACTCACTCGTATCACCTAGCGCTGTGGGCACTTCGCGCGGGCACCCCGGCTGTGTTGGTGGCCGACTCTGAGTACTACCAACTTAAAGCCGATGGCCTTGCAGGGCTTGCAGGATTTCCCGGGAGTATCAGCATCACCTCAACCTCGACTTCCTCAGAGATTGAAGCAAAACTCAATGAGGTCAGCTTGTGGCTTGAGAACAGCCAACTGAACAAGGTTGAACAGAGGGTTGACTCGTGGTGGCAGAGCCAACTGAAGAGCATGGTGGCAGAGCCAACGACAGAGCATATGGCAGAGCCCGCATAATCGGTCGAGAGATTGTCAGAACCTACCGTTGGTTCTTCTCACTCAAACTGCACGTGTAGCTCAGGCTCACATCATTTGGGCGGCAGCAAAAACTGAACGAACTTTCGGCTCGAAGTGTTCTAACGGAAGCGTCTCACGCTCTGGGTCAAAGGCGATCTGATCCCACTCGTCCGCAAACTTCGCTGCCAGCTCAAACTCGGCATCGGAGAGCGTGTCACGGTGCTGCTCACGAGCATCGGGGTTGCCGCCGAAGTGACCGTAATAGTGGCGACCTTGAAAGTCTTGATGCACCAGGATCATGTTAAAAACCTCGGGCCGCACATAGGGACGCAAAATTTCGGCAGCGATCTTTGGATGATTCGGCACAGAAATCGCCTTGCCAATGTCATGACATAAAGCGGCCACCACAACTTGATCATCCGCACCTGCCTGCTCGGCCAAAGTGGCTGTTTGTAAACAATGAGTGAGTTGGTCTGTGCCAAATCCATCGGTGATGCTGGAGAGAGACTGCAGCAGGTCAAGTACGCGATCGGCAACTCGCACTTGATTCTTTGCTGTCTCTGCTCCGATGACCGCCCATTGCTCTGCAGTTGACTCATCCATGCGTGTAAAAGTGGATTCCATGTCTTCAGTATGGTCGCTCGATAGCCACAAAATCCTAAAATCGAGGAATCAAACCAATCTCCGCAGATTGTTGCGATCGGCCACAGCGCGCCATGATGGCAATTGATGAATTCTCACACCATTGAACACAGGGTTCTTCCTACTCGCGCTCAAGTGCGAGAGGTCATTCCAGCAGCTTGCTTTGAACGCAGTACGAAACGCTCGCTTGTCTACTTCGGAGGGTCCCTAGCCCTAGTCGTGGGGCTAGTCCTTGGGGCAGTCTTATGGCTCCCCATGAGTTGGGCTTGGTTGCCGGTCTGGGTGATTTATGCGGCCGTGACTGGGACTGCTGCCATTGGGTTGTGGGTGGTTGCCCATGAGTGTGGTCACGGAGCCTTCTCTGATCGCGCTTGGTTGCAAGATGGCCTAGGTTTTGTGCTGCATTCGGCGCTTTTAGTTCCGTATTTTTCTTGGCAGCGGAGTCACTCCGTTCATCACTCAAAGACCAATCACCTAGATGAAGGAGAGACGCATGTGCCGGGCAGGGCCATCTTTTCTTCTCATTCCGCTCGTCAACTTCATGAACCAAAGCATCCAAATCTTGCCGCTTTAGTTGCACTTGCAAAAGCATTGCTCGTTGGATGGCCTGCCTACTTGCTGGCGGGGGCTTCGGGGGGCCCGAGTCGCGGCAAGACAAATCACTTCTGGCCGATCAGGCCATTTTCGACCGAGTTGTTCCCAGCACGCTGGCACGCTCGAGTCTGGGCTTCAACTGCTGGGGTGATTTTTGTGCTGATGCTTTTAGTTGTCTGGTCGTTAGCTGTCGGCTCGGTTGTTCCGGTACTACTGCTCTATGTCGGTCCCTATCTAGTGGTCAACGCCTGGTTGGTGACGTATACATGGTTGCAGCACACAGACGTAGAAATTCCGCATTATGCCGACCCTGATTGGTCGTGGATGCTCGGTGTGTTTCAGACCGTTGACCGCCCGTACCCAAAGCTGATCAACCTGTTGCACCATCGCATCGGCAGTACACATGTGGCACATCACATCGATCATCGAATACCCCATTACCACGCTCAGGCCGCAACAGAGGCGATTGCCGAGTCATTCCCAGAGTGGTACCGGTATGACCCGACGCCAGTCGTTGCTGCATTGTGGAGAGTGGGAAGAGACTGTGTGGCTGTTTCTGAATCAGACCAGGGTTGGTATTTTCGTGATCCTCGCTGAGCTTTCAGCGCTCAGTTGCTGCTAAAAACAAGCCCATGAATTCAGCTTCTGATGGCACCAGTGTTTCTGTCTCAACCCTTCAAGGAACACTCCGGGGGGTCTGGCATGACAAAGTTGCGCGATTTGCAGGAATTCCGTTTGCGGAGCCACCGGTTGGTGACCTTCGCTTTAGGCCGCCAGTTGCGCCAGCCCCCTGGCATGGAGAGCTAGACGCAACCTCGTTCGGGTGCATCTCTCCACAAAATCCTTCACTCATGGATTCGCTCTTTGGCGGCGAGACCGAAGAGTGGTCCGAGGATTGCCTATATCTGAATATTTGGACTCAAGGTCTTCCCTTGGACACAACATCAGCCGCCCTTGCCGGGTTGCCCGTCATGGTGTGGGTCCATGGCGGTGGATTCGAGATGGGATCTGGATCATCTCCGCTCTATCACGGAACCTCCTTCGCTACTGAAGGCGTGGTGTTGGTAACAATCAACTACCGCCTGGGGTCTCTCGGTTTCCTAGAACTCGGCAGCCTTGACCCTGCATATGCCGGTTCGGGCAATCTTGGGCTACTTGATCAGATTGCTGCCCTTGAGTGGGTGAAGGGAAACATTGAGCAGTTCGGTGGCGATGCGAATAATGTCACTATCTTTGGCGAGTCCGCAGGAGCGATGAGCGTATCTACATTGCTGACCATGCCACGCGCCCAAGGTTTGTTTCACAAAGTAATTGCCCAATCCGGAGCGGCCTCCTCCTCCCGCACCTCCGAGCAAGCCTTTGCAGATACAGCTGAATATCTTGCAGCCGGTCAGTTCACAACGATCGAGGACCTGAAATCAGCAACGGTCCAAGAACTCCTTGCTGCTCACGCTTCACTAGGCGCAACTCGGACGGCCGACCCGGAACTAAGTGTGAAAAAGCACAACACTCCGCTTGCATTTTTGCCCTTTCGGCCCGTAGCAGACGGTAAAGAGGTGCCAACAGACCCACTTGGCGCAGTTGTTCAGGGGGCGGCTCAAGGTATACCGCTGCTCATTGGAACAAATCTTGAGGAATGGAAGCTTTTTGCATTGATGACTCCGCCTGCAACGACTGAGGAGGGCCTACTCGCTCGCTTTGGTTTGGTGGTCAGCGACCCCAACGAAGCTGTTCAGGTCTACCGCAAACAATTCCCTGAAGCATCTTCTGCAGACCTTGAAAGTGCAGTGCTGACTGACTTTGTGTTTCGAATTCCCGCTACACGTTTAGCTGAAGCGCAGGCCGTGCATGCGCCAGTCTGGCAATACCGTTTTGATTGGCGAACCCCCGTTTGGAACGGCCTGCTCGGAGCTGCACACGCTGTAGAGATCCCCTTTGTTTTTGATCTTGTTCACGATCATCGACTGCACGTTCTTGTTGGTGCAGAGGCGCCCAATAGTTTGTCCTCGGCGATGCATTTTGGGTGGATAGAGTTTGCTCGCACTGGTGTTCCATCGGCGGCAGATTTGCCCGAATGGCCACTCGCCGAAAGCGAGGGACGACCGGTGATGCTGCTCGAGGCTGTATCGACTATTGCTTTCGACCCCGAGCCTATAACTACGAACTTTTGGAAAAGCGAAGCCCGACCCTTGGGTTAAATCTTGTGCGCAGTGGCTAGTGGGTAAGTGGGCAAGTGACGGAAGGAAGTTGTAGTTCTTCCGCCACGGCGAACACAGCAGCAGAACCGCTACTAGTCCTCGTCTACTTCAACTGAGTACTTGACGTCGGTCCCATCGACCTCATCCACGGTGACAGTTGCACCGATTTCTGAGCCGTCATCTGCGGTAACCGTGCACCGCACCTGTGCGCCTATCTCTGCCGGTAGGTCATCCTCGCAGGCAACTGAGGCAGGCGTCTGGCCCACTACTGCTTCGAGTTCTGCTGAAACGCCTTGTTCAAGGTCAGCCTGATCAACGCTGACTTCGCCAACCCCACCGGAAACTGAACCCGAGCAGCCAGCCGACATCGCCGTCATGGCGAGGATGGCAACAAGCATAGTTAGAGACTTGCGCAAGGATGATGTGGTCATGAAGACTCCTACCGTAAGTGTGGCATCTAGAAGATCTAGACCCATCAACCTAATAGCTCAGCAACAGCGAGACTGAACTACTCACAAATTATCGTCTACGCCTTGAGCCAGAGCAGTCAGCGCTGCTACATCAACATCCTCACCTGTCTGCGAAACAGCTACGAGTTGACGTTCATCTGCCATGAATCCAATGGTCTTACCCACTCCGCCGCCGCCGGTAATCAGAGCAAAGTCATATAACTGTCCGTCACTGCCAACCTCAACAGGAGTTGCAGGAGGAGAGGAACCACCCGAGTTACTCAGCAAAATCTCGAGCGGGTTGATTACAGCCTCGGGGCCTTCATAGAGGACTTGAACCGTGACTAATCCGGAGTCATCGGTGAGTGATCCCCAAGTACAAACATTCCAGGCAATATCTGGCGGGCCGTCCTGACCTCCGCGGTCAGTTGCTTCACCCTCTCCAGCTACTCCGAGTGCTGAAATCAAGTTGGGGTCTGCAAGTGCGCAAGCATCTACGGATTTCGGAGCTGTGCTGCTCTCGTCTGTGCTGCTCTCGTCTGTGCTGCTCTCGTCTGTGCTGCTCTCGTCTGTGCTGCCTGAACTCGCCGACGTGTCGGGACTGTCAGAACTCCCCGAACTACTGCACCCAACTAAGAGGAGGATTGCAATCGAGCAGGTACCCAACAAAAGCTTTATCCGCATGATCCTGTTTCCTCTCAGATGGATTGCTGATGACTTTAGCAATTACCCCATCAGGCTGTAGGTATTTCGCTGACTCAGTGAACCTCTGCCGTCAGTGAATCCGGTCAGGTTCAGTTCGTCTCCAGATCAGTTCGTCTCCAAATGAGAAATGCTCCGAGACTTAATAAACCAAAAGCGAGTAGCAACAATGCCCGTAGTTCGGTTCCAGTGAGAGCAAGCGGGGTTGCACTTGCAGCGCTCAGCACCGTCACGCTGCCCGAAGACACGGTTTCAGACTCAACCTCAGATGGAGTCTCTGCGTTCGCCACATTCACAATGACCGTACCGGGCGCAGCAGTGACCGAACTTACAAGTGTGAATGCAGCAGTCGAACCCGCTGGAATCAGTTCGGCGTACGTGCAGGTGGCTAGGTTATTCACGGCGTTACATGTCCACCCGTTTCCGCTCGCTGAGACAAACTGAAGCCCAACGGGCAAAGGATCTGTCACAACGGTTGGTCCAACTGTCGAACTCGGTCCCCCATTCGTAACAGTTATGGTCCACGTGGCAACACGGTCACGGGTGATACTTCCGGTTTTCGTGAGTGCAATATCAACGAGCGCAGTCACCGTGACTTGATCAGAGTCAGTGTTGTTGCCCGGGTCGATGTCTGTTGCTGCTGAATTAACTGTTGAGGTGTTGATGGCTTGTGGGTAAGCAGCGGATAAGACGTCAACTACAACGCTCAGTGGTGTTGCGAGTTCGCCGATGGCTAACCCTCCGGCAAGGGTGCACCTCACTACTTGAGTATCCTCGGCGCAGTCCCAACCGGCACCCGAAGCAGAGACAAACTGCAGCCCTGCTGGCAGCGTGTCGACCACGGTGATTGGACCTGTGTCTTGGGTAGGCCCAGCGTTTGCCACCTGCAAAGTGAAGGTTCCCTGAGCACCTACTACAAACTCGCCCGTGTGGGATTTCTCAATGCTGAGGTCAACAACGGGTGCCACATTGACCGGATCTTCGTCGGTGTTGTTCTCTGGGTTTGGGTCGGGACTGGTGCTCGAGACTGTGGCCGAGATGACCACTTGAGGCACTGCTTCGGCCCCAACCTGTGCAACCACCAAGATTGTCTCGCCTGTGCCGACGGGTAGAGGATCGTTGAGTGAGCAGGAAACTGTTTGGTCAACTATTTCACATACCCAACCGGAACTGAGTTGGCTGCCTGCTGCAGAAATGGGTGTCAGGCCAATCGGTAATGTGTCGGTGACTGTGACAGAGCGTGCTGTTGAGGGACCAAGGTTGGAAACTGCCAGCGTGAACTCGACAGTCCCTAGATAGGCAACGGTACCTGTATGACTCTTATCAATTGCTAAGTCGGCGCTTTGGGTAATTGTGTCGGTCACCGTGTCGGTGTTATTCCCGGGCAGCGGGTCAGGAGTGATCTCGGGAGTAACGGTTGCAGTATTCGTGATGCTGTCTGTGCCGGCCTCTGCAGGAATTGCTGCCGTAATGGTGATCGGGGGGGCATCGTCACCAGCATCGAGGTCGGTGGTTCGCAAACAGGTCACCGTGTTGGTTACAGCCGAGCCGGAGCAGTCCCAATCTGCACCAGCAGCCGAAACAAAACTCAAAGAGCTCGGCAACGTGTCAATGACAACAATGGGCTGTTCGGTAGTTGCCTGTGAGGTATCGGGGCCAAGGTTGGTGACCTGCAAGGTATAGGACAAGTTTGTTCCAGCGACTGCTGGCGGGGCGGACTCCTTTGCGATGGCCAGATCGGCACTTGGTAGCAGCGTGATGGTTGCTGAGTCAGTGTTGTTGCTGGTATCAGGATCGAAAGTTGTGCCGCTGACATTTGCAGTGTTCTCAAATTGCGAACCTGCGGGTAGACCAGTTGGAACCTGTGCAGTTACTTCTAAGTCCGCAAGGAATTCGCCGCTGTCCAATGCAAGCGTTTCAGAGTTGATGCACTCAATACTCTGCTGATCAGACTGAAGCGAGCAGACCCATCCAGCTCCAGAAGCTGAAACAAAGGTCAAACCTTCGGGAAGCTTGTCAACAATCCTGAACGGCTCCGCGGCTGCATCTGGGCCAAGGTTTGTGACACCGAGAGTCCAGATTGCTTGGCCGCCGGCATTGGCTGTTGCATCTTTCGGTAGTTTGACGATGGCAAGATCTGCCGCCGGGATGAAGGCATCTGCTGTATCTGGGCCACCAGAATAGCTTCCGGTCGCATTTCCTTTCGCCCCCGTTGCGTCCTCTCCGATGGCATTCACTGTGTTGGTATTTGGTGTTGCGCGACCAACTCCAGGGTTGGTTGCTACTTCGCTTGTAGGGATTGCCGTGTACTCAATCCTGGCTGTCTGCCCGACGGGTAGATCACCGAAATCAGACCAGATAAGATTTTGAACCTCTGGCACAGCGATTCCTAATGTGGGTTCTACAAATATTGGGGTTCCACCGGGGAGGGGATTAGTGAGCACGGCAGAATCGGTGACGTAGGTCCAGTTGGCGGGCAATGTATCTGCAGCGGTCACCGAGAATCCGTCTGCATCACCATTGTTGGTGACATCAAAGCGCCAAGTAAAAGGTTGCCCAAGGGAAGCTATCTGCCCGTTTGGAGTTGACTTTTCGACCGAAAATTTGGGGAAACTCGGCGTGACTTCCGCTGTCGCCTCTCCGCTTGAATAGCAGCGGCGATCGGGAAAGAATGCTGACAAGCTGCAGTAGTCGCTGATAAACGCTGCGTTAATCAGAGTTTCTAGTCCTAGGTTCTCTGATGCGGTGAGCCTGGCCGAATAGGTCAGAATGATGGACTCGCCCGGCGCAAGCGGCCCAAGATCAGTCCACGTGATTTCACCATTGCCAAGTATCGGATCAGAGTTAGTGAGAATGCCTTCGGTAGATACCGTGGCCGGGTCGATAATTACGCCAACTGGGACGTCATCAACTACGGCAATCTGCCAAGCTTCCGAAACGTTTACCCCGGAGCCGTTCGTGACTGTTACCGAGTAGTCAAATGCTTGACCCGGGCTCGGGCTAGCGTCGCTGACCGATTTTTCGATACTCAGCTCCGGCTCCTGAATGGTTATTGCTGCAAATGCTGGGCCTGCTCCTTCACTCAGCGCAGCGGCTTCTGTGACTGTGCTTGGCGCAGGAACAGAACTGTCGAGACTCCAACGAGCAGTAGCGGAGTTTTTTCGCTCAGCCCCGGCAGTATTTGCTGGGTTGTCAAGGACCACCGTCTTGTATGCCACGGTAATGAGGCGATCGTTGAGTTCGTCAGGAGGCAGGTCGCCGGCAAACCAACCAACAGTTTGTCCGGAGGAAGCCAACGGAGTGCCAAACAGCGGACTAAGTCCTGTGCATGGGGCGCTCGAACCACTCAGGACGCAGGTCACCGAGGTTGTTGCAAAGTTTGGTGAGGTCACATCAAGCCCTGCGGGAAGTACATCAATGATTGAGGTGTTGAAGTAACGAGTGCTCTTGGGAACCTTCACAGTCGCTGTGTAATCAACCTGTTCTCCGATAGTTGGCCGTTCAGGGAATACCCCCTTAGTAATGGTCAACTCGGTCACCACTACTGTTGCTTCTGCGGTTTTGGTGTAGACCCGCTCTTCAGGGCTGGGTGTATAGCCATTATTCAGCGTGGTTCCCGTGAGCGTCACGGTATTGGTGTACCGCGCTGCTCCCACTGCGTCGGGGGTAACAATTCCTGTATACCTCAGTAGTTTTCGGTTGGAGCTACCCGCCAAAATGCTGCCGGCCTCCCAACGCAGACGAGTTTGACCAACCGCACAGCCGTTCGCCCCTGTGCCGGGTTCAGTTGAAGCCGTCCCACCTTGGTTCAGAGTGAAGGCGTCGAAACTTATTTGAGATGGCAGACAATCAATAATCAAGGTGTCATGAGAGGGTGGACGATTGTTGCTGTTGCCAGCAGTCAACATATAGGTAACAACTTGCCCACCGATGACACTGGTGGGGTTTGCAGCCTTGGCAATCGTTGGACTTGGCTCAACTATCTTGACGACGGCTTGTGCGGTGCGAGACGGAAGGTTGGTCCCTCCGGTTTCTTGAGTGGTGCTCGCAAACCTAGCTGTATTAGTTCGCACAGTGCCGTTTAGGTTGCTCGACAACGTAGACATCTGGGCAACGATTGTGACCGCAAAGAGTTGGGGACTATCACTGCTGTTTTGGTAGCTGCTTGGAAAGCTCAGACTGCCATTTATTGGGTTCAGACTGAACCCAATTGGTAACGAGCTGAGAGGAGGAGTTCCAGTTGCCGAGAAACCGGCTGTAGCGCTCAAAAAACTCACACCAGTCGGCATCGGGTCAGTCAGAACACCATTAAAAACGCTGCTGTGTGCTGGCACTGTCACGCCAACCTCATAGGTCACTTCCTCACCGATGGTTGCCTGATTCGGTAAGTTGTTGTTTGATTCACCGATCTGAGTGCCAACGGATTTGCTGACTTCAGCTGACGGGCTAATGACAAACGAGCTATCAGAAGCCGCATCTACATTCTCGAGAGCCTGTTTGG
>JBBDMQ010000370.1:0-2138 GCA_040878245.1 Microthrixaceae bacterium | reverse complement strand
TCGCTATGCAAGCCGCTCTGCGAACCGCTCGGCGCAAGTGCTCTCCCACCAAGCTGAGATCCCACATTCACTGCCTCATCCACTAACAAAACTTCGAGAGGCTCTGCAGCAAGAATCGGCTCAAGTGCCGCCTGCATATCGGTACCCATTCCAAGCAACACGACTCGCTGTCCGGCAAGATCGCTAAGTTTCATCCTGTGACTCCTTTAAGAATTGGGTGCTGACTAACGTTCTAAATCCGAGATCATTTGTTGGTACTCAAGGGGCAAACCTGTGACCGAATCAATGTGAAGGAACTCGCCAGGAGTGGCAGCAACCTCACCCAAAACCTGCAAAGCCTCTTCATATAACTCAGCGGGGATGAGCTGCATCTGCCACTGCGGCAACTCGGCGAGTAACGCAACTGCTGCTGCTGACTCGTGCCGCTCCCCCACACAGTCAAATGGCTTCGCAGAGGACCACAACTCTCTGACTGGGTCAAGGTGCGCTGCCTCATTCAGCAGATCTCGCCCGAACTGATCATTAATCTGCTCTGGGGTGAGCGAGGGTGCAAGCATGAGTGCCGTAAAAAGACACTTGGCGCAGTCTCCGCAGGGGCGTTGAGTTCTGCTGGACTCGTTCTCATTCCACAGGGTGAAGGCCCGGTTACAAGAGACAATGTCTGCGGCTAATCCGCGAGTCGCAACGCTGCGGCCAATCGCAAGTTCGGTCATCGGACGCAGCAGCGAGAAGTAGCGAACACCGATTGGGTCGAATACAGCCTGCAAAAGTTGCTCAGCCTCGGCCGACTTTGAGTACTGATGATTTACTTCAGTTCCGGCGGGGCTCGTTCCGTCGGGGCTCGTCAGAGAACTCGGGATCACCAAGCTGGGTTCAGAGGCCGATCGTTCAAGACCCATCAACACATCTCGGCGGTTGAGCAACACCGCAAGAATCACCGCTATTGCCGAGTTGATTGCAGTGACCGGCACATGACCATTGAGCGCACCGGCAGCTACAAGTTCTCTCAGTTGAGGGTCAAGGGTTCTTTTCACCGACACAAGCGGGCGGCCAAGATGCTCGGCCAAATGCAGGTGCGCGCCTTTCGGATTTACTGCCATCAACACAGCTTCGGGAACTAGGTCAGCCACGAGAGCCGAATCCTTGCCGCCGCCAACCGGCACCAGCGCGCCCGAGCGTTCAGTTGGTCGATCAACGCTTTCGGCTGTTGCTATCCCGCTGCGCTCGACCAACTGAACAGGCAGAGGAACAGGCAAGTCATTTCGATATGCAAATTCACGCAAGCCCTTGTCGTACATGGCCAGCACAAGTGCGCGCTCGGCGGAGTTCAGTAAAGGAGTTTCAATCACCGTCGGTGCAAACGACTTGTAATACGAAACCCCAGCGAGCAAATGCAACACCCTTACTGCTCGATCAAAGTCACCAAACTCCGGCTGCGAACTTTGCGGCAGGTCGCAATCAAATTCAATGACCTCGGTGAACTCATGCGTGTTGCCAAACAAGTAGTGCAGATGCACCTGCCGTCCAACCACGGTGGTGTCGCTCAGAATAAACGGACCGACACTTGCGTTTCCGCTCATAAATATTCTCGACCTTCGATAGATGCCACCGGCAGAGTCTGCCCCCATGGAGTGAGGCAGGAAACTGACTGAGCACCAAGCAGGTCTGCCAAGCTCAGGCTGCGTTCACTCACGTCCGTGCCAGCTACGTACGCTTCTCTCCAAGCAGTATGAAGCGCCCCGTCAGACAGCGGCGGGGTGACCTTGCTGCCATCTTGTAGGACTGCAACCACACAATGCTGATCAATCAAGGCAAGATTGCTGTCAAGGTTGAGCCAAAGCGTTGCGTCTCTGTGTGCTGTGTGAGCCGTGTGAGTTGTGTGTGCTTGCCCCGCTAGTAGTTCACCATCTTGTTCTAACAACAGACTGCATGCAGGACTGCTGTGGTTTCGGCGGTAGGAAGACAGACCAACCCGAAGCCCGTCAGCATGGCCTACCGAGACGCACTGCGGCGGGGTAAACCCAGAGATCCGCAACAGCCAGTCCTCGCCAGGGGGCGCCGCTTTATGGCTGTTTGCCGAGGGAACAAGTGCAACGGCAATGAAGCTACCGTGCGATGCGCCAGCAGCTAGGAGATTG
>JBBDMQ010000369.1:0-2145 GCA_040878245.1 Microthrixaceae bacterium | reverse complement strand
ATCGAACCCATATGTTACGACATGGATCATCGACGTTGGGCGCTTAGGTCATCAAGAAGTTCATCTTGTTCGCGTTCGAGTTTCTCGATTGTGCTGAGTAGCTCAACACGGTGTTTGGCCAATGCAGTAGAGGTTCTTTCGGCCTCACGGTGGTCTTCGTCTGCTTGTGGGGTCTCCGAGACCATCGCTCGGATTCTTGAGTCATCAGTGATATCCGCAAAGTGCAGCAGGTGCTCATCGGTGATCCGAAGTTCCTCTCGGACTTTGGCCAATCGGCGGCCAGCAAGCCGAAGTCGGCGTTCTACAAAGAAGGACACCTCATCAGTCTACGGATTCCCGGCTCACGTACCGTGACAAGTGGTCCAAACTGTCAGCATGGACACAGAACCAGACGCTTTCGGCATCTCTTCGGGCTGGTGGAGCACAGACGGGAGTTGGCAAAAAGTAGTACCAGAAACGATGTCTGCGCTACGTAGCGCTCAGGATGCTCAGGACGCTCAGGAGCAGTCCGATGGCCCTCCTCAGGATGCATACCTGTGGTTTGTGCATCAGGGCGAAGCAGAGGAACTTCTCTCGGAAGGAATGATTTTGCTTGAAGACGGAGGAGAGGTCCATGCTCAGACACACCTCCCAACCGACCTACCCCTTGGTGCACATCTGCTGCAACCGATGGACGGCGGGCCGACCACGAGCTTGTTTGTAGTGCCTCGGCACTCTCTGCGACCGAAGCGCAGCTGGGGGTGGTCGACTCAGCTATATGCAACCCGGTCAGCTAACAGCTGGGGGCAGGGAGACTTTGTAGATCTTGCTGAACTTGCGAACTGGTCTCAGAGAACTGGGGCATCGCTTCTGGCTCATAACCCACTCGGCGCTTCGCTACCACTGGCTCATCAACAACCCTCGCCCTATTACGCATCATCTAGAGGGTTCTTATCGCCGCTGTATCTTCGAGTTGAATCAGTGACCGGCGCAGACTTGATCGGCGATCAGCTCACCCAGGCAGCGGCTGCAGGCCGTGAGCTGAATAGAGGCCAGTTCATAGATCGGGACAAAATCTGGGCTCTCAAGTTAGCGGTGCTGGAGAGCATCTGGGCCGAGGTGCGCTCAACACGAGCAGTGCAGCATTCGCTCGCAATTGCGGTGAACGATGTAGCTCTGACACAGCACGCGCAGTTTTGTGCTCTGGCAGAGCACCACGGCTCGGGTTGGCAGGAGTGGCCGGATCGCTTCCAACATCCGGACTCGACGGCCGTGCAGGTTTTTTGCTCTGAGCAGGCTGACCGGGTGAGTTTTTGGCAATGGATACAAGTTGAGTGCGAGACACAACTCTTGGCCGCATCTCGTGCCGGATCTGGGCTGCTAGCCGACCTACCTGTCGGGTTTGACCCAAACGGATCGGACGCTTGGCGCTTTCAAGCCCTGCTTGCGCTTGACTGCAAAATCGGCGCTCCCCCCGACGAATTCAACCAGCAAGGTCAGGATTGGGGACTACCACCCTTTGTGCCTTGGAAGCTCAGGCATGCCCGCTACGCACCTTGGCTTGAGACGCTGCGACGGGTACTGAAACATTGTGACACCTTGCGCATTGATCACGTGATGGGTCTATTCCGGCTGTTTTGGATCCCCGAGGGTATGACTCCTGCAAGCGGAGGCTACGTCTCTCAGTTTGGTGCCGAGTTGCTCGACCTTGCTGTCATGGAAGCAACTCGTGCTGGGGCCACACTTGTTGGCGAGGACTTGGGAACGGTTGAGGCAGGGGTTCGATCAGCGCTTAGTGATCGTGATGTCTTCGGCTATCGAATTGGCCTCTTTGCAGAGGATCCGCCGGAGCGCTGGCCAGCAACTACTCTCTGCTCGCTTACTACGCATGACTTACCGACCACTGCCGGACTATGGACAGGCGCTGATGCCGAGCAACGAGCAGCGGCGGAGATTCCTCCTGACCCTCTCGGAGACCAGTTGCTTCGCTCTCGCTTGGCAGGTCTTGCCGGAGTAGCCGAGGACGCGTCGGTATCTAGCGAGCAAATTGTAGTGTCGGCCTATCGGTCACTTGCACGAAGCGGCAGCGACTTAGCGATCGTTCCCCTTGAGGATGCAACTGGAGCTCTTGAGCGACCAAACCTGCCCGGAACAATCGACGAGCAC
>JBBDMQ010000368.1:0-11867 GCA_040878245.1 Microthrixaceae bacterium | reverse complement strand
GGGCGATAACCGGTGGGGGGTTAGGCGGTTGCTGCCTGAGCGGACATTGCTGTTTGTAGATTCTGATCGAGCGCCGCTAGGAACTCTTGGGTGGTCAACCAGCCCTGATCTGGGCCGACGAGTAACGCCAAATCCTTGGTCATCTGACCGCCCTCAACGGTTTGGATGCACACTTCCTCAAGGGTGTTAGCAAATGCGGTGACCTCTGGGGTGCCATCGAGCTTGCCGCGGTGCGCCAAGCCACGCGTCCAAGCAAAGATTGACGCAATCGGGTTGGTAGAAGTCGGGTTGCCCTTCTGATGCTCACGGAAATGGCGAGTCACGGTGCCGTGTGCTGCTTCGGCCTCTACGGTTTGCCCGTCAGGAGTCATGAGGACCGAACTCATCATGCCGAGCGATCCAAACCCTTGCGCAACAATGTCTGACTGCACGTCGCCGTCGTAGTTCTTGCATGCCCAGACATAGCCACCCTCCCACTTGAGCGCTGCTGCAACCATGTCATCAATCAAACGGTGCTCATAGGTCAGGCCGGCAGCGCCAAAATCGGCTGCGAACTCAGCGTCGAACACCTCTTGGAAGAGGTCTTTGAACTGACCATCGTAAGCCTTAAGAATGGTGTTCTTAGTAGACAGGTAGACGGGGTAGTTGCGCTGCAGTCCGTAACGGAATGAGGCACGGGCGAAGTCTCTGATGGACTCGTCGAAGTTGTACATACCCATGACCACGCCGCCACCCTCGGGGATCTCGACAATCTCATATTCGATTGGTTCGGTGCCGTCTGTGGGGGTGTAGGTAATGGTGACGTTGCCGGCCTTGGGAGCTTTGAAGTCGGTCGCACGGTACTGGTCGCCGTGGGCGTGGCGACCAATCACAATCGGCTTCGTCCAACCTGGAACCAAGCGGGGAATGTTCGAGCAGATGATGGGCTCACGAAATACCACGCCGCCCAAGATGTTGCGGATGGTGCCGTTGGGGGAGCGCCACATCTTCTTCAGCCCAAACTCTATGACCCGATCCTCGTCTGGGGTGATGGTGGCGCACTTGACGCCCACGCCGTGCTCTTTGATGGCGTTGGCGGCGTCAATAGTGATCTGATCATCGGTGGCGTCGCGAGACTCAATCGAGAGGTCGAAGTACTTCAACTCAATATCAAGATACGGAAGGATGAGTTGTTGTTTGATGAAGTCCCAGATGATCCGGGTCATCTCGTCGCCATCGAGCTCTACGACTGGGTTCTGCACCTTGATCTTGGCCATTGCAACACCTGTTCTTGTTGGCGACTGAACGCAGATGTGCGCAGTCGAGTACTGGGCTCAGAGCATACATGTTGCAGACAAGTGCCTGCCATGGAGCTTGCTGAGCTCTCTCAGCAGTTTCGGCAGTTTCAGTCGCCTAGAACCCAAGACTGACAGGCCCTAAACGTGTCTAGATATCTGCCAGGCAGCGACCTCGACCAAGTGCAGCAAGACCTTCTAGGTCTCCGTTGGCATAGTCGGTCAGGTCGCTGTTTAGCGTAGGTGCCATCAATTGAGACTCATCAGAAACATGATCAAGCCCCACAAGATGGCCGAGCTCATGTATGACTACTGAGCGGGCCTCGGCATAGCCGCCGCGCTCAGAAAGAAGATCTGAGAAATCTGGTCCGTCAAGCGTCACTGAACCGCTGACAAAGATCTGAAGCCCAGCATCGGGATCAGCATCAGCATCAGCATCGGGATCAGCATCAGCATCAGGCTCGGCATCGGCATAGCCGGCGCTACTACTACCTGCATAGCCAAGAATTTCTGTTGCTGAGTCTTGGCCACTACCGGAACCGTCTCCACCAAGGTCAGGAGATTCTTGAGCATCCGACCAGGTAATGAGCACAGGGGCCCAGCGATCTCCGTAACGGTTTGGCAAAAACGAGTCCCGATTTGCAGTTGGCGCTTCGTCGGTTGCGCCATCGTTAATAAATACCAATCCTGTGGCCTGAGACACGCGAGCGATGGCCTCGGCAATGAGTTGGTCTCCGCCCTCGGGGGCGCCATCAGGGCGAGTGACGTAATGAATTGGTCTGCACGGGTCATAAGCCACCGGGGTCACCCCATCGGGCTGAGTCTGAATAAATGCGTGAGTGCCGCCACCTGCAGGAACCAGTGGGGGAGTGCCAATCGGGCTGCTCTGTTCTTCTGCCGATGCAGAGGGCCAGCCCTCGGGTCGCAACAAGTCTCCCTCTGCACTGCTCGCCGCTCGGTCTTCAGAAGTCGCTCGGGAATCAGAAAACGTGATGTCGCCGGGGACTTCTGACTGAGCGGGTTGGTCGGGCGCCCCGTTGAGGCCAAGCAAAGAGATTGAGATCGGAATGAATTGCCCAAAAACATACACACCCAGCACCGAAGCAATGACTAAAGCGGCGAATACTTTGAGCCAGGTGCGCTTTTTGCGTGGAGCACTGAACTCTCCATGGTCCGACCAGTCAATGTCATCTTCGCCGGGGGCAAAGCGCCGGTTGGCGTTGAACAGATTTTCTTGAGCAGCGGACTGGTCTGCGAGCATCCGTTGAAGGTTGACCTGTCGAGCAGCACGTTCTCTCTCTGCTGCAGTTGGTTCAACTACCGCGGCTGAGTCAACAAATGACTCGTCAAGTAGCCAACTATCGAAGGGGTCGTCACCGCTGGATCGGTCCTGCCAAAACTCGTCCTCCTCCACAGCTCAAGGCTAGTGCGCTTCTGCGCAAAGCCGCCCGGCAGCTTGTGGGAGCCGCCCGGCAGCTTGTGGGAGCCGCCGAGATTGCAGGACATGGTTCAGGTACGGACCGATGTCACGGACCTCTGCATAGCAGCGCGGGAGCGAGCGCGGTATCATCTTCGGCAACTTGACGGTTCGGTCAAGTTTGTACTTGCAGCCACTGCAGAACGCTTAATCAGGGGGTCACATGAAGGTTTATGACAATCACTACATCAATGGTGAATGGGTTGCCTCAACAGGAACCGCAACTCAGGACGTTATTGATTCGGCCACTGAAGAGGTCATAGCTCGCGTGCCAATGGGTACCTCCTCAGATGTAGATAAGGCCGTTGCTGCAGCAGCTGCAGCCTTTGATTCTTGGTCTTCTGCGCCGCTTGATGTTCGCGCTAAGTACTTGCGAGACATTGGAACCGGCCTAGCCCTTCGGTTTGAGGAAATTGCAGACACTATTTCTGCCGAGGTTGGCTCCCCTAAGTCTTTTGCGCAGATGGTGCAAGCCGGTTTGTCGCTTGGTGAATGGGAAAGCTTCGCGACGCTTATCGAGAGCTATGAGTTCGAAGAGAAGGTTGGCAACTCTTTGGTTGTCTCTGAGCCCATTGGAGTTGTGGGTGCAATCACGCCTTGGAACTATCCGCTCTACCTCATTACCTGCAAGGTTGCGCCTGCACTTGCTGCTGGTTGCACGATTGTTCTGAAACCATCCGAGATCACCCCTCTCAATGCCTACATTCTGGCCGAGGTTATTGACCAAGCCGGCTTGCCAGCAGGTGTGTTCAATATGGTGGTGGGATCTGGGCCCGAGGTAGGTGCTGCAATTTCTTCTCACCCTCAGGTTGACATGGTGTCATTTACCGGTTCCGGGCGCTCGGGTGCAGAGGTTGTCAAGGCTGGCGCAGCAACGGTGAAGCGTGTTGGGCTTGAACTGGGTGGCAAGTCCGCCAACGTTGTTCTTGACGACGCAGATCCAGCAACCGTTGCCATGGGCGCTATGTTTGCAGCCTTTTTGAACAGCGGACAGACCTGTTCGGCACTCACGCGAATCCTGATTCCTGAGTCCAGAAAAGATGAATTCCTTGATGCCATTCTTGGTGAAGCAGCGCTCATGAAACTGGTCGACCCCAAAGCTGATGAACCAGATATTTTCCATGCGCTCGGGCCGATGTCATCAAAGGCTCATCAGGATCGTGTGAACGCGTACATCCAAAAAGGTATTGACGAAGGTGCCACGTTGGCAATTGGCGGCCCCGGTCAGCCGGAAGGATTCGAGACTGGCTATTACGTCAATCCAACAGTGTTTGTCGACGTCACACCCGACATGGCTATTGCTCAAGAAGAAATCTTCGGACCAGTTCTCTGCATCCTGACCTACACCGACGAAGAAAATGCAGTTGAGATTGCCAACGGAACCATCTACGGCCTGCACGGCGCAGTGCAGTCGGGCAGCGATGAGCGAGCGATTGCTTTTGCTCGGCGTATGCGAACTGGCTCTGTAGACATCAACAGCGGTGGCTTCAACGGTGCAGCGCCCTTTGGTGGCTATAAGCAGTCTGGCAACACCCGTGAGCGCGGCCGCTGGGGGCTCGAAGAGTTCCTTGAGACAAAGTCCTTGCAGCTTCCCGGGTGACAGCACTCTCTCACTCATCCGAGGCCCCACCCGAAGACGAGATACCCCCTGTGAGTAGCGTGAGTCTTGACGCGTCGGCGGATTCGCCGACCCGTCAAGGCTTGGCGCTGATAGCCAGATTTGTGCGTATGCACCCATCTTCGTTCTTCGTTTCTCTGCTCGGCGGGGTGGCATGGGCGTTGCTTGTAGTGGCTGCGACCTACATCTTGGGTCGCATTGCCGATGATGTTATTGAGCCAGCCTTTGATGGCGGTGTATCGAGTTCGACTGTGTGGTGGGCTGTAGCGGCAATGTTTTTGATTGCTGTCCTGCGTGGGGCAGCGGTGGTGGTTCGTCGCTGGTTTGGCTCACTGACCGAGACGCGTTCGCAAGCCACTCTTCGCACTGAAGTGACTGACCGCCTCTTGGTCATGCCGATGTCTGCCTACCGTCGCCACCCCACAGGAGAACTACTTGCAAACGCAGATGTAGACATCACCACCGGCACTCAGTTGCTGATGCCGCTGCCCTTCTCAGTAGGCGTTATTGCGCTGGCGGCTTTCTCACTTGTGAGCCTGTTTGCCGCAGACCCATCCTTCGCTTTGGTGGCTTTGGTTTTGTTTCCAGCGCTTGCATTCCTGAGTCGCTATTACACCAACAAAGTCAATGATCCTGCTGCGCTGGTACAAGCTCGACTTGGAAAAGTTTCCGCTATCGCACACGAGAGTTTCGATGGTGCCTTAGTCGTCAAGACTTTGGGTCGCGAGGGTGACGAGGACCTGCGCTTTTCTGCCGCAGCAAACCAACTACGCACCGATCGGCTTGTTGTAGCAAACATGACCTCGGTGTTTCAGCCGCTTATTGATTTGCTGCCCAACCTTGGCATTATTGCGTTACTGCTCGTGGGTGGTTGGCAGGTTGACAACGGCGAGGCCACAGTGGGTCAGCTCGTTCAGGCAGTGGCGTTGTTTGGTTGGTTGGCTTTCCCTATGCGGATTGTTGGCTTCATGTTTGAATCTATGCCCCGCTCGGTTGTGTCAATCAAGCGAGTAGATGAACTCCTTGATGAGCAGATTGACCCCGCAGCTCAGGCCGCTGAGCCGTCAGATACCCAGCAGTTTCCAACCAAGGATCTTCCCGCCGGGCCGCTCTCGGTACAGATGGATTCGGTCTCATTCGAATATGGAAGCACGGCTGTTCTATCGGGAGTTTCATTTACCGCTGAAGCTGGAGAAACTGTTGCACTAGTAGGTTCAACGGGCTCGGGCAGGTCAACATTGGCAAACCTTTTGATGCGTCTTGATGAGCCAAGCGCAGGGCAGATTCTGCTGGGAGGGGTTCCCGTTGAGCAGCTCAACCCGGATGATCTTCGTGGATCAGTTTCAGTTGCCTTCCAAGAGAGCTTCTTGTTTGCCTCAACCATCCAAGAGAACGTTTCTTTGGGGCGTGACCTGACTCAAGATCAGCTTGATGAGGCGTTAGACCGCTCTCGGGCCAGCAGGTTTGTGGCCAAGTTGCCAAAGACTCAGCAAACGATTTTGGGTGAGCGAGGTGTCACCTTGTCGGGTGGTCAGCGTCAGCGGGTTGCGTTAGCACGAGCGCTGGCGGGCTCGCCGCGGGTTCTTCTGCTTGACGACGCAACTTCTGCAGTGGACCCAGTCATCGAGGCGCAAATTCTGGGTGGACTTCGCAGCAGTGACACCACGATGCTGATTGTGGCTCACCGCCTCTCGACCATCTTGTTGGCAGACAAAATTGTGCATCTTTCTGAGGGCAAAATTCGCGGTGAAGGCACTCATGAGGAACTGTTAGCAGACCCGGAGTACGCCGCACTCGTAACCGCATACGAGGCCGAAGAGATTCATGATCACGATGGTCACTTTGCTGAAGATGCAGAAGTAGAAGTCGACGCTGACTGGGGCGAGGCCGTAACGCACGAGTCTGATTCCGCAGCCTCAACCTCCACGCAAGAGGTGGTGGAATGAACGTAGTGAGCAATCTGCCAGGAGATGAACTCGACCCATCCGAGATCAAGGCCTTAGACGTGCTCAAGGCTGGAATTGCGGCGACCCCCGAGCTCAAAGTCGGACTTGGCGTGTCTCTAGCAATGGCTTTGGTGATGGCAGTAGGCCGCATGGTCATTCCCATCGCCATCCAACAGATTCTGGATAAGGGCATCAACTCCGGAGATCCAAACTGGGGATTTGTGCTCACGACTTGTGCAATTGCCGCTGTTGCCATGGTGGGCTTTTCGGTACTGAACCGCTTTACCTATATGCGCCTGATGGTGACAGCCGAAAATGTGATTTACGGTTTACGCACAAGAGCGTTTTCCCATGTGCACAAGCTCAGCGTGGCAAACCACAATGAATCACGGCGTGGGGTGATGGTTGCCCGGGTGACCTCGGATATCGAGACCTTGGCGCAATTTGCCTCTTGGGGTGCTGTGTCTTGGGTGGTGAATCTGACCATCATTGTGGTAGCTATTGGAGTGATTGCTCTGTATAGCTGGCAGTTAGCGATTGTCACTGTGGTCGCACTGATACCCATCATTCCCATCCTCAAGATCGTGCAACGCAAACAACTGAAGTCCTACGACTTGTTGCGATCAAGGGTGTCAGACACGCTCACCGAAATTTCGGAGACGGTCATGGGGATTCGCGTTATTCGTGCATACGCAGACGCGGCAGCTGCTCGCAGCCGTCTTCACGGAGCCATTGAGCGGCAGTATCGAGCACAGCTCAAAGCAAGATTTTTCTTTGCGATTATGTTCCCCATCTCGGATATCTTTAGTGGCATCACATTGGCAGCAATCGTGGGTGTTGGTGTGTGGTGGGGACCGGGTTGGGGGCTGCAAGCTGGGACTCTTATTGCCGTGCTGTTTCTTGCCAACATGGTGGTGCAGCCCGTGGCAGAAATTGGCGAGGTGCTCGACCAAACTCAGACTGCGCTTGCAGGCTGGCGCAAGGTACTCAACCTGATTGACGAGCCAATTGATGTCGTTGAGCCAATTCCTGGAATTGAGTTGCCATCTGGCGCTCTAGCAGTCACTGCTGTTGGAGTTCAGTTTGAATATGAGCCAGGGCAGCCCGTACTGCATGGCATTGACCTGCAGCTTTCTGCGGGTGTCAACGCTGCCATCGTGGGAGAGACGGGCTCTGGAAAGACCTCATTTGCCAAACTACTTGCTCGACTTGCAGACCCAACCTCTGGTCAGATCCTGCTTGATGGGATTGATCTTCGTGAGGTGTCGCATGAGTCCAGAGCCCGCTCGGTGCGCTTAGTTGCTCAGGATGGTTTTTTGTTCGAGACCACAATCATGGAAAACGTTCGTTTTGGCCGACCGGCGGCTACTGATCAAGACGTCAGGAATGCGTTCGCCTCGCTGGATTTGGATTGGTGGGTTGATGGCCTACCCGATGGTCTAGCCACAGAGGTTGGAGAGCGCGGAGACGCATTGTCTGTTGGTGAGCGACAGCTGGTGGCTCTTGCACGGGCGCAGATCGCAGACCCCGGACTACTCGTTTTGGATGAGGCCACCTCTGCAGTCGACCCCGAAACGGAACGCGCCCTGTCCCATGCGCTTGCAAAACTCTCCGAGGGTCGAACCACGGTCAGCATTGCTCATCGCCTTTCTACGGCCGAAGCAGCCGACCTAGTCATTGTGGTAGACGATGGCCGGATTGTGCAGATTGGCACCCATCAGGAACTCGTTGCCCTTGGTGGTGTTTACGGCAAGTTGTACGAGTCTTGGATTGGTAATACGCGAGCAGCGTAAAAATCTGAGTCTGCGTTTCCATCGGCGTGCTGTGATCGCTAGCCTCAGCAATGCCGTCGCTAACTCAGAGCGAACGCAGCCCCTCAAATCGGTCGAGCATCTGTTCGATCGCCTACCTGCAAGGAACCATTGTGGCAAAGACTCCAATTCGTGTAGCCGTTACCGGCGCAGCCGGCCAGATCGGTTACTCACTTCTCTTCCGTATTGCTAGCGGTGCAATGTTGGGTGAAGATCAGCCTGTCATTTTGCAATTACTCGAGATCACCCCGGCTCTTGGTGCGCTTCGGGGTGTTGCGATGGAGCTCGAGGACTGTGCATTCCCACTTCTAGAAGAGATTGTTCTTACAGACGACCCGGACCTTGCCTTTGGCGACTGTGGTGCGGCCTTGCTTGTAGGTGCGATGCCGCGTAAGGCAGGCATGGAGCGCTCCGACTTGCTCACTGCAAACGGTGGCATCTTCAAACCACAGGGTGCGGCGCTTGGTCGTTCTGCCCGAAAAGACGTCAAAGTTTTGGTGGTCGGCAATCCCGCGAATACCAACGCCCTGATTGCGATGAATAATGCCGAAGGTCTTGAGTCCGGCAGGTTTACTGCCATGACTCGCTTGGACCATAACCGTGCCATTGCGCAGTTGTCGGCCAAGGTCCATGCTCCTGTGACGGACATTCGGCGCATGACGATCTGGGGTAATCACTCCACCACGCAGTACCCCGATCTGTTTCACGCCGAGGTTGCCAACCGCAACGCAGCAGCCATGGTGAATGACCAAGCTTGGATCGAAAACGACTTTATTCCCACCGTTGCTAAGCGTGGAGCAGCAGTCATCGAGGCACGCGGATCCTCCTCGGCCGCCTCTGCTGCGAACGCAGCAATCGAACACATCCACGACTGGCATCTTGGTACTCCAGAGGGTGAGTGGGTCTCTATGGCAGTTCCTTCAGATGGCTCCTATGGTGTGCCCGAAGGTCTGATGAGCTCGTTCCCTTGTGTCTGTAATGACGGCAAGTATGAAATTGTGCAAGGGCTTGAGATGGACGAGTTCTCTCGTGGTCGCATTGACGCATCCGTGGCGGAACTCATTGAGGAACGCGATGCAGTACGTGAGCTCGGTCTGATCTAACCGGGTCTTTCTTCGCCGGGGCTGAGCCTGCCCGGCTTGTCTGGCTTGTCTGGCTTGTCCGGCTTGTCTGGATTGTCTGGCTTGTTTATACACGGGGAGGCTTCCCCGTTGTGTCAGCGCGTCCCGTTTTCTAGGTTTGCCCGAGTGTCACTAAATGGAGGGCAAACACTTCTTGGGGCAGACCCAGATGAATTAGAACGTTGTGCATCCCGTCTGCTCAGGGCTGCACAACGCTTTGACCGCATGCCTAGGTTGCTGTCGGCTCAGATTCACAGTGCTGCTTGGGTTGGCCCAGCGGCAAACCGATTTGGCGCTGAGTGGAACCGCTTACACGAGCCAGCTTTGCGAAGGGCCGCAGCCCATCTCAGGTTGAGCGCCGAGCAACTACAAACTCAGTCCAAACAGCAACGCCTTGCGAGCGCAAGTGAGGTGTTCCAGGCCATGAGCCACACCTCGCACAGGAAAATGGACGCGATTGCGCTACACGGCATCTACCGCTCACAGCAGGTTGCAATCGCAACCGAGCTTCAAGTTCTGCGTGCTCATAGAGATGCTTGGTTGCAGATGTCAGTTGTCGGCGGACTCTTATCTGGCATCAGGTTCTTGCCATTCGATCCGCTTGAATCTATCGACACAAAGATTTTGTGGTTGCAGTCACTCGATGGGGAGCACCGACAGTTTCTTTTTCTGGATACGCACCGATCTGGACATGCTGCAGAGGTATTTGGAGACCTTGATCAGGCCAAGCATGTGGCGGTTGTGGTTCCTGGTGTGTCGTCAGATTTGGGAGATTTCGCTCGGCCGAGGCGCCTAGCCGCCAGCGTTCTGCAAGTCGGTGCCGCAGATACTGCGGTCATTCAGTGGCTCGGGTATAACCCTCCACAGAACCTGTTCGGTGCGGCGCTCAATGGGGGCGAGTCTTCACGCAGAGCCGCTCAGGAAGGGGCGGAACAACTGCAAAGCTTTGTTGCCGACTTGCAACATGTGGGTGCCACGGACATCACCGTTATTGGCCACAGCCTGGGGGCCTACCTAGCTTCGGTGGCTGCGGCCACAGGGCCTGGGCTGAATGCCAATCGGTTGGTTTTTGCTGGTAGCCCAGGATCCTTCTCTGCGCATGTCGAAGAATTGCAACTATCAGGCGGACCGGGGTCTGCTTCGACGGTATTTTTTGTTGAGCAGGGGCAAGATCCAATCTCAGCAGGAGTGTTTGGCAACTCGGTACTCGGAACCGATGTAGCTGATCCGGGTTTCGGAGCCACCCAACTTCTTGACGGTCAGCAGGGAGTGGGGAACCCGCTGAGTAACCACAGCAGCTACTTCAGAGATCCAGTGACGCTGCAGAGCCTGCGTTCGGTAATTCAGGGTCGTGCGGTAAGCCAGTAGTCCCGTAAGCCAGCGCTATCGCCCAAAGGGGATTTAGTACGAGGTTGACTCGCGCAATGTTGCGAGCGCGTCAGAGAATCCGTCGATAGCGGCGTGCTGGCGGATCAGAATTGTGGGATCGCCACCAAGCTTGAGGCGACCCTGCATAAATGCGGCCTGCGCAGAAACCTGTCCCTGTGCGATTGCTGCAGCAGTGTCATAGTCCATGCCAAAGCTCACATGAGCATCTTTTGCAGGCCCAGGGACTAGTGAAGTTACTCCGTGATCCATACGAATGCAGTACACAGTCTTGCCGGTAGGAGAGGCGGTTACCTCATACAGAATGCTCAGATCTACGTCAGCTATCGCCTCCGTGAACGCAGTATCGGCTGCTAAGGCTGCTGCTGTTTGCTCTAACCATTCTTCACTCAGATACTGTGCCACTCTCTGAGCTTAGTGACCACTGAGGCAGGTCCGTTTACATGGCTGTAATCGGCGTCTTGATACCAACCACACATGACAGACTGGGTTCATGACTACTCCTGATCCTCAAGACGAGCATCGTCATCAGCCAGACAGCACCGAACTTTGGAACGAGTCCTATTACTTCGACTGGTTTAACGATGACCTCAGTTTGGGTGGGTATGCACGGATCGGTTTCTACCCCAACCTCAATCGAGTTTGGTATTGGGCTTGCCTCGTAGGACCAGACCGGCCTTTGGTGACAGTGATTGAACATGAGGTGGCCCTGCCGAAAGCTGCGAACTCACTTGAGTTGCGCCATGAGGGGCTCTGGGCAGACCACGTTATTGAGGTGCCGAACGAACATATGTCCATCAATCTTGAGGCATTTGCACTGTCTCTTGATGACCCTGCTCAGGTGTATCACGACCCCAGAGGAGAGGTAGTTCCCTTTGGATTTGAGTTGGACTTCATCACTGACCGGGGGGCCTATCAGTGGCCGCCAGTGACCCCAAGGTATGAGATTCCCTGCCGCGTGCACGGCGAGTTTCTGGTGGGAGATGAACGAATTGAGTTTGACGGATGGGGGCAGCGTGACCATTCCTGGGGGGCGGCAAGAGACTGGTGGGCTTTGCCGTGGAGTTGGACTGCGGGCCGACTCGAAGATGGCGAGCGCTGGCATAGCGCAGGAGGGTTCTCGCCTCAGAATCATTGGGGTGTGGGCTATGAACTGCCTACGGGCTCAGAGGAGTTTGCAGAGAGTGAGGCTGTGTATATCGAAATCCAAGATGGTCGAGAAGGCATGCCGACC
>JBBDMQ010000367.1:0-2171 GCA_040878245.1 Microthrixaceae bacterium | reverse complement strand
ATGCCGATCTAGAGGGCTTGTGGCCGGAATGCAAAGATCAACTCACTCCAGAAATTGCCTTTGGAATGAGCATTGCTGAACGCAAGTTCTCATTGGCCATGATGGCGCATTCAGAGACAGCACGAACCGCAGCTAATGAGGCCGTGGCTGCAGCATTTGATCAGGTTGACTTCATCTTGAGTGCCACCAACCCTGACGTTGCGTTTCCTGCAGAGACAAGCCTGCATTTAGAGGTGGCGGGAAAGCCGGTTGGCCCAGAAAACAACGGGGCACTCACCATTCCCTACAACATTGTTGGCAACCCCTCGCTATCAGTCCCAATTGGCCAAATCAACGGATTACCAGTCGGCATGCAAATTGCAGGAAGACACCACGAGGACGCTCTACTGCTCGACCTTGGCCTAGCACTTGAACGCACCCGACCTTGGCCGCTTGTAGCCACTTCGGCGCCCTGCTAGCCCACTGCTAGCCCAGGGCTAGCCCACCGGGGATTACTCCCCATTGCTTGAGTGTCACACCTTGGGCTCATAATTATCACATGACACAGCAGCTCACACTGATCGCAGGGGAACCCGACCGCAAGCCCGTGATTCCGATTGCCCAAGACATTCAAAGGAGTGCTCGGATCGGGCTTCGACAAGCACGCGCCGCCCTAGCTGAAGCAAACCGACGAGTGGCCGAGCGTGAGTCTCAGCGACTAGCAGAACGAGAAGAAGCGCTAGTTGCGCTGTCCGATGCTGCTCGCCGGTTAGCGCTTGTTGCTTCTGCACCTCAACAACCTCGCGCTGCCGCATGCTCAGAGATTCCAGAGCAGTCCTCCCAGTCCGCAGCCTAACAAGCCGACACACACTTTCCTTCCGCCACTTCTTCCCCACCGGCTCCTACTACTAGCCAACTGCCAGCCTTCTATTACTCCACCTAGGATTACGTCATGCCTGAAGTTGTGATTATTGACGCTGCGCCTACGCCCATGGGTCGCAAAAATAGAGGCCAGGAATTACCACTTTCACAGACCTACTCCGACAATTTCGAGTTGGGGTTTGGCACCACCGCTTCGTTCGTTCTTGGTCAGGCGATCAATGATCATGAGCTACCTGTCGGCACAAACGACATGATCAGCATATGTTGCGGCGGTGGCTTCAGAACTAGGACCATCTTCGAGCAGGTGTAGTCCGTCAATGGCTGCTTCAACTACTGAAAAACACCGAGCTTTGCGATTCTTATTGCTGTGCCTGAGCGCGTTGTTCGGCGCTGCGCTTATGGCGGCTTTTGGCTGCTCGCAAAGTTCGATTGGCGACCCTACAGACGCCCTCGAAGCTAACGCCACCGTCACGCGAGTGGTCGACGGAGACACCATTTTGGTGATGTCAGAAGGAACCGAGGAGCGAGTTCGGCTGATCGGAATCAACACTCCAGAGAGTGTGCACCCCACAAAGCCAGTGATGTGTTTCGGTAAAGAAGCGTCAAAACATCTGGCCTCGCTCCTGACACCCACTACTCCTGTACAGCTCGTGAGAGACGTTGAGGCACGAGATAAATATGGTCGCCTACTTGCCTATGTCTATCGTGCTCAAGACGGATTATTTATCAACCTTGAACTAGTCACTGCTGGCTATGCCAACCAATATACGTTTCCACCGAATGTTGCTCACACTGAACAGTTTCGAGCGGCGGCCAGCAAGGCACGTGAGGAGGGGCTTGGACTATGGTCCGCATGCCCTAAACCGTTTGAGGAGTAGCGCCCGACCGCTGCAACTCACGAATTTCACGCCAACCGATCAAGACGACTCCAGCAGCCTCAATCTTGTCTCGCATGGCTGGTTCTTCGGTCAACAACTCCAAATCGTCGATTCTTCCCGCAGCATCAGGTGCACAGGCACGAAGCTCGGCATGGTCTGCTGCCGGATGCATATACATCTCTGTCACCCCAAGTGGCACATCCAGCAAAAGCTCTTCGAAGGGGCCACGAGCACTCACCCCCGAGTAGAACACCAAGGTATCTACCGTCAGGATCCCCTCCTGCGCAGCTAGCTCTCTAAACGGAAATCCCACTAACTCTTGGGTGTCAATCCCAGATAAGCGAAGAGGCAACTCAAACTCCATAGCGAGATTGAGATAAACATCAAAAAACTCAGGCCGCAACTGCAGAGTACCCATATGAGAATCCAAGT
>JBBDMQ010000366.1:0-2172 GCA_040878245.1 Microthrixaceae bacterium | reverse complement strand
TGTCCTTGTGTGAGCAGTGCAGCCTTGCAAAACCCATGGCTGAACTCGCCCCCAAAAAATACCAGTCCGGTTTCTCCCACCTGTTCGACAGAGTCGATATAGGGCTGGACCATCACAGTCTGAGATGCGTTCAGCAGGTCGGTGACGTGCGCTGCTGCAAGGTCCCGCTGATCTTGGCTGTATTTGGCTGTGTTGCGAGACCCCGAACTAATAGTTGGCTTCACCACAAATCCGCCGTGATTGGGGAATAGATCGCTTGCAGAGAACCCAAGTTCAGACACAAAGCTGGTGGGTATAACTGGCACCTGAGCTTCAGCCAGATCTGCAAGGTAATGCTTATCCGAATTCCAACGAAGCAATTCAACCGGGTTATAGACGGGGGTGACGCGCTGAATGACTTCGAGTCTGGCCAAGAACTCGCGGGGGCGATCTATGTAGTCCCAAGGAGATCTCATGACGGCCGCGTCAAAGATGCTCCAGTCAACCTCTGGTGCATCCCAAATGACTGGCTCGCCAACAATGCCAACATCAGCTAGCGCCCGAACAAGCACTAGAGCATCTTGGTCGGTCTCCCAAGCTCCGGTTGCAGTGACCAGCGCAATCAGTGGCTGAGCCACCAGCTATTTCCCAGTCATCAGAGCAACAAGAGGCGCAAAGTCCTTGGCGGAGTCGCCAGGAATGACGTGGTAGGAGTAGCCCCAGCGATCCCTGCGGGCAACAACCTGTTCGGCGAGTTGTTCAGTGGTTCCCATCATCACCATGGGCGAGTCAAGCAGAGCAATCGGGTCTGCTTCGAAAGCTGGCGCTAGCAACTCGGCCATGCCGGAGGCGTCTTCGGTTATCTGAGCAACAGCCAGCCAAGCGTTGAGTTCTAGGTCATCAAAACGGTCACCCGCCCCCTGTTGAACCCAATCAACTTTCTGATCAATACGGTCTACCTGTGCATCTCTTGCTGCCGCAGAATCGATTTCTCCCGAATGGATCGACGGATTGATTCCAACAATATCTGCCGTGGCTCCGGCGTAACGCAACATGCGAGCAGCACCTGCGCCAATCAGAAGTGGTGGCCCCGCTGGGCTCACAGGCTTGGGCGAGCCGTCGAGTTCGGTAATGGTGAAGTGCTCACCCGAGAATGAAAATGCGCCTGGGGCAAACAGCCCTTTGATGATGGTGATGACCTCGATCATGCGATCTACACGAACCTTTGGCGGATCCATTGCAATGCCAGAGGAGGAGTAATCGGCTGCCATCCAGCCCGCTCCGAGTCCGAGTTCCAGACGGCCTTCAGAGATCTGGTCAATCGTTGCGAGCTCCCGTGCAAGTACCACTGGGTGGCGATAGTCGGCAGCCAACACCAAGGGTCCAACAAGTAATTCGGTGGACACTGCCGCAGCGGAAGCCATAGCGGCTATCGGGCCGAGCCCTTCGTTAAAATGGTCGGGCACAAACAAGGTGCAATACCCGGCGTCTTCAAGCCAGCGCACAGAGTCTGCCCAAGTCATGCCCTCGAGTGGGCCGTGAAGTTCGGCTGCAAAACGGAATTTTCTAGGGTGAGCCATGGCTCGCAGAATACTGTCTGGATTCTGCCCCGAGAGAACAAACCTTACGCAGCGAATCTTTTCAGATCGAACTAGCTGCAGCCCCTCCGCTTGTTGGCAATTGAAAGGCCAACAAAAACCCATCGGTGCGGCCTGCAGGGGGAGTGCTACTCACTTGACCTGCTGTAATCCCCGAGAGCACAAGCAGACCTTCTTCAGTGGTGGCGAGCCCCGTAGTGGATTCATCTGCGGCTGATCCCATTCGGGTGATCCAGCGAACCTGCCCGGTCTGCACGTCGAGTGCAGCTAAGAACGAGTCAGTGCCTCCACCCGGACCAATCTCTGGGTTGAGGTCGCCAAGCCCAACTAGCGCATCTGGTTCGGTTGCTGCGGAACTATCGCTATTGCGAGTTGTCCCCGCCACGTAAATATTTTGGCCATCTGCGGTTACTGCTGTTGCCACATCTTCAAACTCTGAGCCCAGTTGTGTGGCCCAGTTGATGGAGCCATCGCTCGCAAACGAGGTGATGATTGCATCGGTGCGGCCACTCAGAGCGAGCGGTCCTGACTGGTCGATATCTCCGTCGGTAGATCCAACGGCAACGAACTGTACAGTCCCTTGGCGAGCGTCTCC
>JBBDMQ010000365.1:0-2175 GCA_040878245.1 Microthrixaceae bacterium | reverse complement strand
AAGGCCGGTTTGTGCGAGTGCCTCGCGGCAGCGGCCAAAGGACCCGACCCCTGGCAGCACTACTGCATCGGCAGCGGCGATTTCATCTTCGTCGGCAGTGAGCAGAGCTACTGCACCAACATGCTCAAGTGCTTTTTCAGCTGACCGCAAATTGCCGATGCCGTAATCTAAGACAGCGATTGTTGGCGGTTCTGACTGGGTTTCTGGGCTACCCAAACTTGCCGAACTTGGGTATCTGGCATCTCCATCACCCGTCGGATCGCCATCACCCATCAGAGGGTGCCCTTCGTCGAAGGCAGAGAGGTTCCTTCGATGCGAACTGCATCTCGAAGAGCACGCGCAAAAGCCTTGACCGAGGCCTCCATGATGTGGTGCGAGTTTTTTCCTCTCACCAGCGTGAGATGCAAGGTGAGTCCGGCAGAGGTCACCACTGCGCGCCAGAACTCCTCCATCAACTGTGGGTCGAAAGGAGGGTCCCCGAGAATCTTTTCGCCGGGGGTCTCTATTTGATAGTCAAGATAAGGACGACCAGAAAGATCGAGGACTGCCTCGACTACAGCCTCATCGAGAGGTACACGGATAGAGGCGAACCGCCGAACACCGATTTTGTTGCCCAAGGCTTGCTTCAAAACCTCACCCAACAAGATGCCGGTATCTTCAACCGTGTGATGAGCATCAATCTGTAAATCTCCTACGGCTTGCACCATAAGGTCCATACCGCTGTGCCGACCAAGTTGATCAAGCATGTGATCGAAAAAGGGCAAGCCAGTACTGCAGTCGGTGTTGCCCTCGCCATCTACGGAAATAGTGATGGAGATTTCAGTCTCTTTGGTGTTGCGGGACTTCGACGCAGTGCGGGTCATAGGACTCAACTTTCTCACAGCAGAAGCACCTTCGTGCAGTCCATCATTCAAATCTCTGCTCCAAGCATGCAGTTCATACAGTTTGGCCTGATCAGTTTGGCCCGATCGGTTTGGCCCGATCGGTTTGGCCCGAAGAGTTTAGTTAGCGCAGAACTTCTGAAAGCGCAGCTAAGAACTTATCGTTCTCCTCGGCAGTTCCAAGAGTGACTCGAAGGCATCCGTCGAGCCGCGCCCATGAGGAGCAATTGCGGACGAGTACCGAGCGATTCACGAGTTCCTGCCATACCCGATCCCCTTCCGAGGGATTTGTGTCACTCCTGTGGGGGCGAAACAAAATAAAGTTCGCTTCGGATGGCCATTGTTGCAACGGTAAATCTTTGAACGCTTGCACGACACGCTCTCGTTCTCTCACAAGTGTTTCTACGCGCTGTTCCATTTCTGCTTGGTAATCCAAGGCTAAGAGACCAGCAGCTTGTGTCACAGCATCAAGGTGATACGGCAAGAGGACTTTTTCGAGTTGATCAATAACCCAAGTGGGGCCAATGAGATAACCCAATCGCAGCGCCGCTGCCGACCAAGTTTTGGAGTAGGTGCGAGTAACGACTAACGAACGATCCTCGGCAACAAGATTAAGCGCGGTCCAAGCTGCAAACTGCCCGTAGGCCTCGTCAACCACCAAGAGACCGTCAACGGACTCAACAGCCTGAAGGAGTACGCCAACGGTTTCAGCATTTTCGACCATGGCAGTCGGGTTATTTGGGGAACACAAAAACGTGATGCTCGGCCGACTCGCCTGAATAGTGGCAACCGCTTCATCGAGGTCGAGCTGAAACTCGCTATCTCGATTGAGCTGAATCACTTCAGTTCCACACACTCGTGCAATGTGCTCATGAAGGGCATAGCTGGGTTCAAAGGTCAGCACCGAACGGCTTGGACCGCCATAGGCCAAGCACAAGCTCTGCAATATTTCGTTCGAACCGTTGGCCACGCAGACATTTTTGGCCGTCAGGCTGTTGCTGCTGTCACCCTCGCTCTGAGTATCTTCAAAAGGTTGCTTGGACTCAACCTGTGCAATCCGAGCCCTCAGTTGCAGTGCGCTTCGGTCGGGATAGCGATTCCATTGCACCTGATCAAGGGCGAGTTTGAGCGCCTCAACAAATCCTGCTGGCGGCGGCTCGGGTGACTCATTGGTGTTCAGTCGAACGGAGACATCTACTTGCGCAGAGTGGTACCCCGCAACAAGGTCAAGCGATGGTCGAGGCTGTGGTCGAGCCATCACATGCCAGCTCTCTTATCTGGGGCTGTTTCATCT
>JBBDMQ010000364.1:0-2178 GCA_040878245.1 Microthrixaceae bacterium | reverse complement strand
AACTTCTCTTCAGGTCCAAGGTCAGCGGGCGCCACCGTCAGGTACTCGCGTTGTATCAGCCCCATCCTGATCACGTGGTCAACCACGTCAACCGCCACTAGAACCGTCGAGTTTGGGGCAACAGTTGTTTCGGCCTGATTCGGAAGTGTTGCAGTCACATCAGTTGAGGAAGGAATGACTGTTGATTGAGAATTTTCGGGTTGTTGTATTCCTTGTTGCCGGAGAGCAACTAGGACCAAAGCAATCAATAGCACAGCGGCAGCGCAGATAACCCCAACAAGTATTTTAGTTGTTGACTTTCGGCTTTCGGCCACATGCACTCCTTGCAAGCACCAGTGAGTTGATCGGCCTGTTGCCCTCAAAGCGACTGCCGGTTCGGCAGTAAAGTGTAGGCCGGTGGCTCATACTCCTCGAGCCGCTTTTCTGACGGGTCGTCAGTTAGCGGTATCGTACGGAAGGTGAGCGAACTAGTTGATATTGACCATTCTGATCTAGCTGTCCCGACCGACCCACGGAGCTCCCAGTCTGAAGCCGAGTTCCGCCAAGAGATACGGCAGTGGATGAGCGAACACCTCTGCGGAGAGTTCGAACTGCTTCGCCATCGTGGAGGACCCGGTGATGAGCACGCTTTTATTCAAGAACGCAGGGCTTGGGAACAAGAACTTGCAACTGGCGGCTGGACTGGCATTGGTTGGCCGAGCGAGCATGGCGGGCAAGGCGTTGGAATCAACATTGAGGTGGCCTTTCATGAGGAATACTCAGCAGCGGGTGGGCCAGGTCGGGCCGGCCTCATCGGCGAAGGGCTGTTAGGTCCCACTCTGATTCATTTCGGCACACCAGAACAACAGCAACGGTTCTTGCCCGGGATTATTGATGGGACCGAGTTCTGGTGCCAAGGTTATTCCGAGCCAAATGCGGGGTCAGATTTGGCAAACGTCAAGACCCGTGCATGGAGAGATGGCGATGACTGGGTGATTGAGGGCCAAAAGGTCTGGACCTCACTAGCCCAGTGGTCAGACTGGTGCTTTGTGGTCTGTCGAACAGAGGAAGGTTCGCAGCGCCATAAGGGGTTGTCCTACTTGCTTGTTCCCATGAAACAGCCAGGAATTGAGATCCGGCCCATTCGACAAATCACCGGCACATCAGAATTCAACGAGGTGTTCTTTGATGGCGCAAGAACCTCGGCCGATATGTGTGTGGGAGCGCCAGGTGATGGCTGGAAAGTAGCGATGGGTACTCTTGCCTTCGAGCGTGGGGTGCTGACTCTTGGCCAACAGATGGCGTTTAACCGCGAGCTCGCCGAGATTACAGAGGCTGCTCAAGAACTCGGCTTGAGTAGTGACCCCATCTTGAGACAGCGCCTAGCTGCCCTGTGGTCTCGGCTCAGGATTATGCGATGGAATGCCCTACGTGCCCTTCGAGTCGACGAGGACGTAGAACTTCCCCGTGAAGCGATGATCAACAAGTTGTACTGGGCTGGACTTCACCGAGATATGGGTGAGCTTGCCATGGATGTTCTGGGTTCAGCATCGATGTTGACACGCTATTCCGAGGCACATGAGGGCGACGCGGGCGACCTTGAGATGGGTTCAGCACACAAGCTCTTCTTTTTCAGTCGCTCCGACACCATCTATGGCGGTTCAGATGAAATTCAGCGCAACATCATTGGCGAGAGGGCCCTCGGCCTGCCTCGCGAGCCCCGTTAGCCCCAATAGCCCCGATAGCCCCGTTAGCCCCTGAGTCTTCGAACTCACTCCAACGAACGAAAAGAACTCATGACTAAACCTGCTCCTACCCCTACCGAACCTGCCGGCCATGCCTTGCTTCAGGATAAAACTGTAGTCATCACGGCTGCCGCTGGAAGCGGAATCGGTGGTTCACTTGCCCGCCGTTGCATGCTTGAAGGTGCTCGCATTGTCATCTCGGATGCTCACGAAAGAAGGCTGGGAGAAAAAGCAGACGCCTTGGAGCAAGAGTTTGGAACTCGACCCGCCACATTCCGTTGCGACGTCACGAGCGAATCAGATGTACAAGCCCTAGTCAGTGGCGCTATCTCGGACTTAGGGCACATCGATGCTTGGATGAATAACGCTGGTCTCGGAGGAAACGGACTCATTACAGAGATCACGGATGAGCAATGGACCAAAGTCATTGACGTCACCCTCACGGGAACCTTCC